>NZ_JYNP01000029.1 GCF_000934755.1 Desulfonatronovibrio magnus | reverse complement strand
TCATTCAATATCTTTGACAAGGTTTTTCTGGATACGCCAAGTGTTTCAGACATGCTGGTTATAGAAATGTTTAGTGGTTCCAAATAATCTTTCTTCAGAATATATCCGGGATGGGATGGCTGTCTTTTCATTGTCATCATAATAGTCACCTTTTAATGGTAATCATCATAGTCAACGACATAAGCATCGCTATCTATGAATTTAAAAAATATTCTCCAATTTCCCGAGACCCGGACGGAATATTGTCCCTTAAGTTTTCCTGATAGCTTATGCAGGTAGGACCCTGGGAAGTTCATATCAATTATGTCATTTGCAGCGTTCAGTCGATCCAGGATTCTGGATATTTTGTCTGCATGCTCGGGACTAATGCCTCTTGTTGATCCATAATAATAAAATACTTCAAGTCCCTTATGCTTAAAGGATTTAATCATACAGAATTATGTAACCGCAATGGTTACGAATGTCAACCTTTGAAATCATTGAATGTCCGGAGCAAATGATATGACCGATGTAGGTAGCACAGGGAGCATTACGCGTTTCTGACAACCTGATAGGGGACAGTCCCGAAGCCAGGGACAGTCCCCCTCCGGGCTGTCAGCCTCCGGGCAGGAAGCCGTGCCAAGCCATGATAAACCGCTTTTAACCCCAAAAAGCCTGTGACAAACACATCAATTTTTTCAGTTGTCAGAAACGCGTAATGCTCCCGTAGCACACGAATTGACCGATCCAAACTTTTCCGGCAGTCTTCAGGATAATTGAACTGGACTATGCCATACCCATGGACGGAGTCAGGAGCTTAATGCCCATCATTACTGGTGGCAAGACTGGTGCAAAGCGGAGAGTATGATACAGAGGGGAGGTATGGCATTTATGCAAGGCGAGCCCCGTTTTGTAAATTGGTATCTGGTACAGCCAGAACTACTGCTCCATCATCTCTGTGAAAGCCGGTAACCAAACACTCCGACTTGACTGGTCCAATTTGTTTTGGAGGAAAATTAACCACTGCAATGACCTGTTTGCCAAGCAAGTCTTGCTTTGTGTAAAGATCAGTAATCTGAGCACTGGATTTTTTGACACCTATTTCCTGACCAAAATCTATTTGCAGTTTATAGGCTGGGACGCGGGCTTCAGGAAAATCATGGGCATCGATGATAGTGCCTACGCGCAGATCAACTTTTTGAAAATCTTCCCAATCAATATGTATCATACTTTTTTCCTCCTTACAAACGATAAAATGTCAGTGAATTGCTAAAAATTACCATGCGAAATTGATGCAATCGGTTGATTTTTTGTAATATTTTGGTTGGCAAGTAACGAAATTGGTTCATAGCAGACTACGTGCATAAGTCTGGTTCTGCCTAAAGTGAAGACTATCTCATCTCTGCCCCTACTCATCTTTCCTGCCCCATGATAACCCCTTTGTCCAGAAATTTTCTTCGTAAATATTCACCCTGGCACACATGGAAGCCGGTCAACATAATTTTGTTTGCAGTGCTTGAAAATGAAATCAGAGTAGGGACTACTGGTGGCTGGTACTTTGTATAAATCTATTGATTGAGAAAATTTGTTGGGTTTCAAAAATGTGATATTTCTTCGACTTCTGAGTACTATTCTGAAATAATGATGTGTTTTGTGCTACGATGTAGCCGTTACTTATTACTAACTTCATCACACTTGAAGGATAATATTTTGCAAGTGATTATACTGAAATGTTTATGCAGTTCTTACAGTACCCTGGGAAAGCATATTTATATTTTTTCTTGGGGGTAGGATTAGGGGTAGGATTTGTTTTTTCCAAAAAAAGAAGGGTTACGATTTTCACCGTAACCCCTTGATTTTATTGGTAGCGGGGGCAGGATTTGAACCTACGACCTTCGGGTTATGAGCACAAAGCATTAATTTTTATAACCAATTTTATTTAGTTTAATTTACCTTAATTTCCTTTATTTACGCTTGACAACTTAAAAGCTTTTCGGGTAACTTCCTTAACAGATTTTAATTGAATTTATCTTTTTCTAACCAACTGGTTAGAAATAGGTTAGAAAAAAAATAGTCAAATATGCTTCGGGTCAGGCTGCCCAAGGCTTCACACTTTTGGACATTTTGACGGATTTTCTAACTTTTTTCTAACCAAATTTCCCGGAGGTCAGAAAGCATGGGCAAAATGCAAAGGGTTGATCCGAAAAGATGGTCTGGGGTTTATAAGTATGATCTTCAATCAAAAGACATTACCTATTACATTTCGTTTAAGGATGGGGAAAACCGTCTGCGCTGGGAAAAGGTCGGCCTCAAGTCTGAAGGCATTACTCCACAGATTGCAGCAGAAATCCGGGCAGAACGTCTGCGGAATATCCGTCACGGGGATGAGGTCAAGACCACCAAGGAAGTCAAGCGTGAGCGAGCCCAGAAGAATAAACCTGTCCAGGACATTGCCAAAACTTACTTTGAGGAAAAAAAGGACACGCTCAAAGGATATGTCACTGACAAGAACAGGTATGATCTGCATCTTGATCCTGTTGTGGGGAAAATGCCTGTTTCAAAAATCACCATGCTGACCATTGCCCAGATCAAGAAAAACATGAAAGGCAAATCAGACGGGACTGTATGGAATACCTTAGAGCTTCTCCGGCGGCTGACAAATTATGGTCACAAGGTAGGCATGTCTCCAAAGTTATCATTTACAATCGAGATGCCCAAGCGGGACAATGAAGTTGTTGAATATTTGAATGAGGATCAGCTTAAAAGCTTTCTCACGGTTCTGGAAGGTTGGCCTTACAAGCCAGTAGCCAGGATGCTGAAACTTGCAATGTTCACTGGCATGAGGCGTGGTGAAATATTCAGATTGCAGGATCATGATCTGGACTTCACCCAAGAGATCATCACACTGAGAGAGCCGAAAGGGGGCAAGACCGAGTACATACCCATGAGCGAGCCGGTCAAGGATATTCTCCTGGATCAGATAAAATGGCGCGATGAGAAAAAGTCTGGAGCTCCCTATATCTTCCCCGGGAAAAACGGCGGCATGGCAACGGACTGTTCAGCAGCAGACCGGATCAAAGAAAAAGCTGGGCTCCCTGAGTCGTGGAGGCCCTTTCATGGGTTGAGACATCACTTTGCTGTTACCCTGGCCAATTCCGGGCAAGTGGGCCTTGATATGATCCAGGAGCTTCTTTGTCATAAGTCCCAGGCCATGACGAAAAGGTATGGACAGTTTCTCCCACAGACCAAGAAAGCAGCGGCGAACGTGGCAGCGGATCTCTTGCAGCCGAAACAGAAAGATAATGTTATTGAGCTCAAAAAGGTGGTGGAAAAATGAAAGTCAGGCTGAATAAAAAAGGCGAAATTTTCGAGTGCCTCCATGAACCCTTGGAAAAGGTCAGCAAAGATGATCCTGCCTTCCAGGACCGGCTCAGAAAATCTTTTCATTCGCTTTGTACCTTTACCGGAATTGCTTCATCTTACAGGACTAAGGCGAAACGGTTACTGGAACAAGGCATTGACGATGAACGGAAAGAAGGTGTGGAGAAGTTGTTGCTTCGACTCGACGCGGTTGATCGGGCAGTTGAGAGAGGCGATGTTGATGCTGCGCTGATGAATGCTTTTGTTGCAGGGCAGTCAGTGTCAGGGATCAATCTTGAATTTTGGGCTCAGAAAGGGATTGATGCACATGCTAAGTTTTGTGAAGCGGGACAAAAACCAAAGCATGATAAATATTTTGAAAAACTGCTTGTAAGGCTAATCAGGAAGCATCCACGTAAAACGTGGGAAGATCTTCTTGATGTCTTAAAGGAACAACATTGGCACGTTGATGACTGCGAAATATTGTATGATGAATACTATTGTGACAAAAAAAGGAAGCAGATCAATGTTTTTATAAGATCAGATAAAGAAAGTTTAGATAAAAAAAATGAGCTGTCAATTTACACACTTAGAGATTATTTTGGAAGCATTAAGAAAAAAATGAAAAAATCTTTTTCGTAATAACCAGTTACCACGATTAAGGCTTTTTAACCTCCGTCAAACTTAAACAGTTAACGGAGGTTTTTTTATGGAAAAGCGAAAGTTAAGTACCAGGGAAGCTGCTGAATATCTGGCAGCAATCGGAACTCCATTTACGCATAAGACCTTGGAGGTCTGGAGGTGTAAGGGGTTGGGCCCACGTTTTTACAAGGTTGCCCGCAAGATTTTTTATGATCCTGCGGATCTGGAAAGTTTTTCATCCGGGCATGTGGTTGAAACGAACGATTCCAGAAGGGGGTAGGCAATGTCCAAAAGAGAAAAAGCCCCGGATGTGGCAAGCATCAGGGGCAAAAATGTGCGGCTGCTGGGCGACACAATATGTCCTACATCTAATTTATTTTTACGTTTTTGTCAAGACTTTTTCCGCACTATTGGCATCCTCCTAACCATTGCGCTGATGGGAGGAGGCAAGTCATGATGAAAAAATACTGCATTGACTGCGGACGTGGATTCTGGGCTGAACGGGGCGAAACCTGGAAAGTTCGATGCATATCCTGCTGGAAGCAGCAGAAGGAGCAGAAGCAGCACGCTAATTCATCGGATCACGAATCAATGCTGCGGGCACTGATTGCAAAGGTTCGTGATTTACAGATTGAGAACAACAACCTGCGCACCGAGATCGGCTTCATGACAGCAAATGGAACTCGTCAGAGCGACATTCCTTCCAAACTCAAAGCCAAATACAGAGATTTAATCTTCCTATGTCATCCCGACAAGCATGATGGACACCCGAAAGCGGTTGAGGTTGCCTCCTGGCTCAATTCGGAGGTGCGAAATGCATGATTTTCAAAACGCTATCATCGACGGGATTGGTTATGGGCCGGAAGAAATAATTCCTGATGGCAAAATCCACAGGTTCGCAACCTCTGACAAGAGCCAGGACAAAGCCGGGTATTATTGCCTATTTGAACATGGAGACGGGCTCCAGGCGGGGTTTTATGGCGACTGGAGAAACCCTGAATCTTACCTGACATGGCACAGCCAAAACGGAGCCAAGCTTACTGATCAACAAAGAGAGTGGGTCAGGGCAGCTAAGGAAAAAGCTGAAGTTGAACGGTCAAGACTTGCTGAAGATGCAGCGGCCGAAGCTGAAACCATCTGGAACAATGCCGGGCCTGCTCCTGCTGATTGTCCCTACCTTATAAAGAAAAATATCAAACCTTGTGGAGCGAGACTGCACAACAACAAACTGCTGCTCAAAGTCATTAATGCTGACGGTAAAATTCAAAGTTATCAGACCATTGATGATGGTGGCAACAAGAGATTCCTGACTGATGGAAAAGTCAGGGGGGGGTTTTTCTCCATCAAAGGATCTGGTGCTGACGGACCTGTCTTCATTTGCGAGGGGTTCGCCACTGCTGCATCCGTATGGGAAGCCATGAACGGAAAGCATACCGTCCTGGCTGCCTTTAATGCTGGAAATCTCCAGCCGGTTGCTGAAGCAGTAAGAAGTAAATCTCCAGATCGTGAAATTGTCATCTGCTCTGACAATGACCATAAGACAGACGGCAATCCCGGCATGGCATACGCCAGAAAAACGGCTCTGGCTGTCAATGCCAAGCTGACATGGCCGGAGTTTGATTCTGGGGATTTTGGCACTGATTTTAATGACCTTGCAACTTCAAAAGGTCTGGAGGCGGTCAGTCTCAGAATTGAACAAGCTGATTATCCATCCCCAGAGAACCAGGCCGAATCATGGCCGGACCTTATCCCGTTTTCACAATACGATGTTCCAGCAATTAACGCTGATGACCTGCCTTTATGGGCGGGATCAATGGTCAGGGAAATATCAGACTCTTTGCAAGTGCCTGCTGAACTGGCTGTCACAACTGTTCTGGGTGCGGTATCTCTGGCGGTGATAGGCTGTGTTGATGAGGTGGAAGTCAAGACAGGGTATTCTGAAACCTTAAACTTGTATCTTCTGGCAGAATTACCACCAGCGGAACGAAAGTCCGGCACAATAGCAATATCATTCAGACCTATTTACGCTTGGGAATCTGAGCAAGCTGAAGATATGCGAGACAAAATCCGGGCGGCCAGATCCAAGCGTAAGTCCTTGGAAAAGGTAATTGATCAACGCAGGTCTAAACTTTCGAGGATCAAAGACCAGGACAAGCTTAATGAGGAAATCGAATCAATATCAAAGTCTGAAGCTTCACTCCCTGATGTTCCAAAATCACCACGACTGATTTTTGATGACAGTACAAATGAAAGAGTCCCTACTCTACTGAAAGACAATAATGAAGTGGCCGGCATTGTTTCCGCTGAAGGCGGCATGTTCGATACCATGGCCGGAAGATACTCCAAAGGCATTCCGAATCTGGATGTTTACCTGAAAGCTCATTGCGGGGAACCGGTTTCAGTTGATCGTGTTGGCCGTGAACCACTAGTCCTGCTGAAACCCAGACTTGTGATCTGTCTATGTGTCCAGAATGAAGTCATGGAGTCATTGTCCAGTAAGCCGGGGTTTCGTGGGCGCGGGGTCATAGGACGTTTTATATATATCTTGCCTGATTCCAGGCTAGGACACAGAAAAATAGATACCCGGGCAATGTCTGAGAAGGTTATCAGGGAATATGATTCAGGGATCAGAAGTTTGCTTGATCTGCGTGGAGCCGGTTTGAAATTGAAACTATCTCCAGGTGCTTATGAGTTGTGGAAACAGTTCGCTCAGGCAGTTGAAGTTGAACTCAGGCCAGGTGGTCAGTTCGAGGCTATGACCGATTGGGCAGGAAAGTTGCCTGGAGCAGCGGCCAGGATCGCAGGACTCTTTCACTGCATATCATCTTCATTACCTGGAAATCTTACCGTTTCAGCAGAAATCATGGAACAAGCTCTGTCCTTATCCTCAAGATTGGCTGACCATGCCAGGGAAGCAATCGGGCAAATGGGTTGTGATGATTCACGCGCAGCTGCCTTGAGAGTTCTGAAGTGGATACGCGAGACGAGTTCCACAAGGTTTACCGCAAGGAGTTGCTACAAAGCTCTACATGGTACACTTAAGACCATGGCTGAAGTTAAGCCCGGACTAGATACCCTGGAAGAACGAGGATATATCCGCAAGGTTTCAGAACCACCATCAGGACCGGGCAGGCCGTCCAAGGTCTTTGAAGTCAATCCGGAGGTGGTCAGATGAGATTCTCAGAAAAATGGAAAGTATCAAAAACTGACATTACCGAAACCATGCCCAAAAATGCCAATATTCAAAATGAGGCAAAAACTGAGTTTACAAATTCCAGGGCCAAAAATGCCAATATTAACGACAGGGGTATTTTTGGCAATATTGGGCATGAAACTCTTATACCTGATTTTTCAAAAAATCATCTTGCGGATCTTCTGTCAGAAGTTGGTGCAACTATTGTTCATGATAATGGCAGCCAGGTTTTAAGGTTCAAGCCCTTACTGGCTGGACCGAAAGTTGATCCCGGAAGATGGGCCAATGCCCTGGAGTTGGAAGCATTATTTTTTAAACAGAGCGAGGAATAAGACATGAGAAAAATTACATTGAAAGACATAGTCCTGGACAGGACCATTACATTTAAAGGCGAACTCCTGGGCGAATCTAATTGCTTGGGTGAGGTTTATAAAAATCACGACACAGAAGGCTATATTGTCAGAGACCCAAGTGGAGTTTGTGAAGAATACGCTCCTGGGGAGTTATATTTTACCCTTGATCAGTTCCATCCCAAACATGCTTGTCCTGATGTAGGGGGGCCTACCAAAAATGAACTGCTTTCAAGTCTTGTGGGCAGGTACTTGTTAATGTCCGATGCGGCCAAGGTTGACCCCTTCATTGGGGCATTGCTTGATCTTACAGTGTATCGAGATGTTGTTTTTGATTACCTGAACAATGAAGCAGGCGTTTAATATTTAATTATGATGCCCGGCTGAAATATGCCGGGCTTTATGTAGAAATGAGCGCATAAGGGGGGAAAACATGGTATTGCCGGAGAAGCAGCTCTACCACATCAACGAGGTTGCCGGAATATTCCAGGTGCACCCGCGAACAGTAAGAAACTGGATTGAATCAGGCAGGCTCCGTGCGATCAAATATGTTGGCAACCTGCGGATTTCGCGCAAGGATCTGGTTGAATTTGAGAGAAAAGGAGAACGAACAATATGAAATACGACAACAGATTATCGTCAAGGCAACGAGGATATAATTCAAACTGGGAAAAAGTCAGGAAGATGAAACTGAATGCAGACCCTCTATGTGAGCAGTGCAAGTCCAGGGACAAAGTCACCGGGGCAGTTCTTGTTCACCACATCAACTCTAACCCCAGAGATAACAGAGCGGCAAACCTGATGAGCGTGTGCAGGCCGTGTCATGATGTACTGCATTCGTCAAGACATGGATGCGACATCAACGGCAATCCTCTTGATCCTAATCACCCCTGGAACCTTGAGGGAGGGGCATGTTGATCTCCACAGATGCACGTCAGGAACCGAGTATGGGCTTTCGCTCGCTGTTCCCTGGATATTCTCCGGGAAATTCAACCATCATTACAAGGAGTTATAAAATGGGAAAATCAGGACCTAAACCAGCAGGGAGATTGACAGTTGTTGAGCCTTCCGAACTCAAGCGGCCGAATCCTCTTCCTGGGATGAGTGATGCGGCGCGGACTATCTGGAAAAGGATCGTCAACGTTTACGCGCCCGACTACTTCAAGCCCCAGCACTACGATCAGCTGCGGGCGTATTGTGAAGCTGCTGCTCAGCACAAGGAAGCGGTAAAAATGGTCAGGGATCAGGGCGTGATGGTCACGCAGGACAATGGTGTCATCAAGCGTAATCCGTGGGCCCTGGAGCGTGACGCTTGTGCACAGACCATGGCTAACCTGGGAACTAAGTTGTCCATCAACAAGAATGCCACAGCGGTTTCCAGGTTCAAGGACGCTGAAGGGCTAAGGCAGCCTAAGAGTAAACGCGAGGGGCTCCTGTTCCGCAAGTGAGGTTAAAAATGAGATCTGAAAAAATTATTGAGTTCATTGAAACTTTGCGACTTCCGGACGGAACCAGTGTGGGGCGGCCTTTTGTCCTTCGTGACTGGCAAAAGAAGATCATCGGGGAGGTTTACGGACCTACTGATGCACAGGGCAAGCGCATTGTTCGCCATGCAGTGTTTAGCGCGGGCAGGAAGGCAGGCAAGACGGCCATGATCAGCGCAATCTGCTTATGTCATTTGACCGGGCCTGAAGCTATCCAGAATGGGCAGTTGTATAGCTTGAGCGTGGACAGAGAACAGGCTTCCATCTTGTTCAATTATGCCAAAAGTATGGTTTACATGGATGAAGAGCTTTCGGAAAGATTGGTCGTAATCGAGTCACGGAAGCAGATCAAGGATATAATCTCCGGCTCTGTCTATTCAGTCTTGAGTGGTGAGAAAAAGGGGAAAATGGGCAAGAGTTCATCATTCATTGCTTTTGATGAGCTTTCAGAGTTTGGCCGGGACCGGGCCTTGTATGATGCCCTGATTACGTCCACGGCTGCCCATGACGAACCGATGACATGGACATTCAGCACACAGAGTCCGGATGATGGTGCAATTATGTCTGAACTGCTGGATTACGGAGAAAAAGTCCGTGGTGGTGAAATTGAAGATCCAACCTTCAAGAGCTTCCTGTTCACTGTTCCAGATGATCTTGATCCGTTTGATGAACAAAACTGGCACTTGGCTAATCCTAGCCTGGGAGATTTCCGGAGTCTTGAGGAAATGCGCGACTATGCAGCCAAGGCAAAGAGAATGCCTTCCATGCAGGCCAGTTTTGAGAATTTATATCTGAACCGGCGAATTGATGCGGCTGAGCATTTCATTTCATCGGCAATCTGGAAAGCTAATGGCTCTGAACCTGACCTGAGTGTCTTTGAAGATGTGGAATGCTTCGGCGGTCTGGATCTCAGTGCAAAGAATGATCTGACAGTCCTGATCCTGGTGGCTGAAGATTCAGAGAAGAAAATTCACGTCTGGCCATTCTTTTGGAGTCCTGCTGATAATATGCGCGAGCGTGAGGAAAAGGACAGCATGCCGTACAATTTATGGGCCAGCCAGGGGCACCTGACAGCAGTTCCGGGCAAAACCATTGACTACAGGTATGTTGCCAGACAGATCGCGGAGCTTATGGGCAAAGTCCAGATCAGCTCCGTCAAGTTTGACAGGTGGAGAATTGCAGACATGCAGCGGGCAATGGTTGAAGAAGGGATGGACGCATGGATTGAAGGGCAAGACAGCCCTGTTCCGGGTGGCCTTAAGCTGATCAGCCACGGTCAGGGGTTCAAGGACATGAATAGTGCCCTGGAGTGTCTAGAGGATGCCTTGATTGAGGAACGGATCAGGCACGGGAATCATCCTGTCCTGACAATGTGCGCTGGAAATTCCAGGGTTCAGCCTGATGCGGCTGGAAATCGCAAGTTTGACAAAATCAAGTCCACAGGACGGATTGATGGAATTGTTGCTCTGGCAATGGCTCTGAACGGCGCACAGACAGAGTCTGCTCATGTTTCGGCTTATGAAAACCGTGGAGTTCTTGTATTTTAGTAATGATTTCAACTTAACCTAAACTAATCGATAACGGAGTTTACAATGAGAATTGAAAATTTTGACGTGCAGGACTTTGACCTTCTTAAGCCTCTTCTGGATGAAAAGCGCGAATTGAGCCGAAAGGAAATTTTGAACAAGCGCAAGGCTGCGGCTGATGAAATTACCAAGGCCCGGGAAGGCAAAGAGCTTTCTCTTCAAAAAATTGAAGAAGATATTAATGGCAAAAAGGCTGAAGTTCAAGAGGCGCGGGGAAAGGTCAAGAATCTTGAATTTGAAATGGCAGGTCTGCAGGCAGAAAAACAGCGCGAACAGCAACGGATGGAAAGCGTGATCGGCGCGAATCAAAAGATTCTGATTGAGACTTATGACCGGAGAATCGACGAGGCCCAGCAATATTTTCTGGAGAAGCATGACGAACTCCGGAAAGTGTCGATCAGCGAGCAAGTCAGGAATGAGGGCCGTAACATCGTCAACATGAAGTCCAAAAAAGTTGTTTACAGTAACCATGCTTCAGTTAAGGCGGCCCTACAATATTGCATGGACGCTTACAGGGCGTTGGATGGAATGAAGATGTTACCGGATTTTGATCCAGAAGAAATTGAAAAAATCAAATCAGAAATCCCTGATCCCCGTGAGCTTGTCAGTCACGAGGCAGAAACTCCCATTGCGGAAAACGCTGACTGGTCACTCTGGAAGCTGTTTAGAAAGATAGACGCTGTATTAAATACATAGGAGGAATTATGTTTGATCAAAAACTTTTGAGTGAATTGCAAGAGTCCCACGTCCGAAACGCAGAAGAGATCCTTAACCGGGTTCCTGAAAAGTTGATCCAGGGCGTATCCTGGCAAGTGTTCGGACGGAAGCGGGTGCAGGTTGGAAATCTGATGTTCCGTGACGGAGATTCTCAAGAGAGTGGGCGCATGGATCGCGGTCATCATAACCGATTTATGATGCGGCGTTTTAACATCTAAGCCATATCCGGGCGCGTAATCAGGCTGTTTTATATGCGTCCGGATACATTAACGCATAAGAATTAAGCAAAAAGTATTATTGACAGTATATGAATTTTTATTGTAGTAACAAGATAGGTCTAAAACAGTAAATAATCATAGCATTATTTATGCTCAGTATCTAATTACTTGCTATTACGTGGAGGGAAAAATAATGGCGACTATCGGAAGATTAAATATAGAGCTTGTAAGTAACGTTGCAAGACTTCAGCGAGATATGAATTCAGCCTCAAATGTAATCCAGCGGACGACACAGAGCATGACCCGCATGTTTAGGGGCGTGGCCGTTGCCTTTGCCGGTGCTTTCAGTGTCCGGGCTATCCAGGGCGCAATCAGCGAAACCCTAAAAATGGCTGATGCTACGGCTAAGCTGTCAAGGCAAGTTGGGGTATCAATTGAACTTTTATCATCTTATCAACACGCCGCTAATTTAAGCGGAACATCAATACAAAATGTGGGCAATTCCCTGGGCAGGCTGTCCAGGAATATGCTTGACGCTTCACAGGGGACTGGTGAAGCCCGTAAGGGTTTTGAACGTCTTGGCGTATCCGTTACTGATACCGGGGGTAAACTCAGGTCCTCAGATGCGGTTATGGGGGATATTGCAGACAGGTTTGCCCGCATGGAAGACGGTGCAGAAAAGACCGCTCTTGCAATGCAGATTTTCGGAAAATCAGGCCGCGAATTAATTCCAATGCTCAATCAGGGCCGTGAAGGGCTGGAAGAGATGAGGGCTGAAGCAGAAAAGTTGGGCCTTACCCTGTCAACGGAAATGGCTCAGGACGTGGAGCAGTTTAACGACCAGATGACCCGGATCAAAGGGGCCATGAGCGGCGCAAAGCTTGAGATCGTATCAAATCTTGTTCCTGCAATGACCACCGCTGCTGATCGAACTTATGAATGGGTTGAGGCGAACAGAGAGTTGATTGCCTTAAATGTTAATAAGTACGTAACACAGATTGAAACGAGTTTTCGCGGACTTTATGAATTATATAGTGCAGTGCCGGATGATGCCCGCTCAGGTATTGGCATTTTGGGAGTGGCACTCCTTGGTAAGAAATATGCCGTTGCAATGGCTGCTTTTATGTTGATCCCAAAGCTATTGAATACCGCTCAGGGGGCAGCTCATGCCTTTAAGGGTGAACTGGACTGGTCAGATTTCGCCAGAATGGGCCCGGATGAACTGGCAAAGGCTTTATCTGAAATCAATGCGAAGCTCCAGGCTGCGGCTGGAGAAGCTGAAAACACTGGCCAGGCAATTCTTGAGGGAAATAAACTCGCAAGCCGTTCGACTGAACAGCTGGTCACAATTATGAACAATGCCAACTTGCCGGAGCACTACCGGGAACTGGCAAGAGAAGTTCTGCATTTCAATAATATGCAGCTTGATGCGTGGGAAAGGTCCGGGCACGCTACCAGGGACTACACAAAAGAAATTGGAAATGCCGGTGACTCCACAGATGATGCTGGTGGAAAATTCGAGGCAACTGCTGAACAGATTGACAAGGTAACTGCGGCACTCAGTCACGCTTTACAGTTCCAGGTGGACTATGCCCGAGAGCAAGAATACTGGGCCGGAATCAATGCTGATGTCAATAAGGCTATGCAGAACCATGTTGAAACAGTTGAAGATTTGGCCGAACACTACCGGCGTAAAACTGAAATGCTGTCCATGACTGCAATGGAGCAGGATATTTATAATGCAATCCTGCGCATGGGCACGGAAGCCACCACAGAGCAGATCCGGGCCGTGACGGACGAGATCAAAGCATACCATGAAAAGCGTAAGGCTCTTGAAGGCAATATCGGCGCAGAACGTAAGCGCGTATCAGAAGTCAGGCGCACATCATCTGAAGTTGAGCGAATGATTGAACGTATGCTCGGCAACATCCAGGATGCAGCGGGGTCAACTTTCAGAAAGATGCTTGATAACGGAGTAAGTTCTTTTAAAGACCTGGGAAAATCTTTCGTTGACATTATGAAAGATTCACTTGCTCAGATCATGGCTTACTTTGCTCAGACTCCAATTATTATTCCATTGCAAATTCCAAAAGGTGGCAAGTAATGACATACGTTAATATTTTATTGGAAGAAAGAGAGATCAAGGCTTTAAGCGACACACAGCAAGCTGATTATAACGATACAGTGATAGATGGAAAGCTCAGGAAAATTAGACCAGCTTGCAACTGCATCATCACAGGGCGCGGGAATGTAGAAATACTTGATAAATTCACAGAAAGAGCAAACAGCAGTGGATGCCGTGACTTTGATGATCTTAGGGAAATTACCCCTGGTTTATTCCGGGAAGTGTGGCGGGGGTTTTTTAGGGATATTGCCCGTAAAGAATTTCCGAAAGCACCTAAGGTAGTGATTGAGCATGTAATTGACCAGTTGGAAAAAGAGCCGAACGGAGGCACTTGCGAATTGTTCATAGCTGGCCATTCAAACAAGTTTGACAAGATGTGCATGTTGTTAATGACTTCTTATGGAGATTTCAAAGAAAAAATTCTCAAGGCTCCCTTCTGCTTTGCTCCTGAAGGTCCTGCCGTGGATAAGTTCACGGGCCAACTGGGGCGAATGCCACAGACATCAGAAGACCTTAAAACGTTGCTGGGGTTTCAATTTAAGTGGGCCGTAACGGGCGAATGGAAGTCCAGCGTGGGGTCTAGTGCGTGGACAAAAAAGGTTGAAGAGAATGGCGTTTCCATCCCTGAGGGTCCGGTTGAACTTTGCACTCTGGGGCTGGAAGGTGTTTGCGATTATCAAGAGATTGGAACTTTCCAGAACTGTCTTGATCTTGCCGATAAATTCCAGCCGGTGCAGGCCAAGAGTGTGAAGGTAGGCCGAAATCTTCCCTGTCCTTGTGGCAGCGGTAAAAAATTTAAAAAATGCTGCGGGTGATATTATGAACTTTCAAAAAATGGCAGATAATATTGAAATACAGCGCAAAGAGGCACTCCACATAAAAAATAACGCAATGCTGAACCTATGCGATTCTGGCAAGTTGTCCATAACCAAAAAAAGGAAGGCGAAAAAGCTTCTGAAGTATTTTTTCTTCCTTGAAAAGGAAATACTAAGAGCATTGCACGACACCGAAAAGTTACCTGGAAGCAAAGAGATCATTCCACAGTTTTTTCAAGATACCGTTTACAGGTTCCTTGACGAAACACGCGAGGCCATAGGTTTTCTCAATGAGCGCATCCAGGTAAAATAAAAATCTCCTTCACCCTCCACCTCATTAAGCCGGACTGTCAAAATTGATGGTTCGGCTTTTTGTTTTTTGGTACTCAAAAAAAACGAGGCCGCAGGAGCCGCTCTAAGGGCATCCGCAGGGGTTCCGAGGGGTTTAGTATGGGCTGAATCGATACAGGGCAAATATGAGCTTGATTTAAGATATTGTTTTAATTGAACTATTTACGGAAATGTTTTTTAATTAAATATATTGACATCAATTAGTTAAGCAATTAAAAAGCTAATTAACGCACATAAACAAGGAGATCAAAAAATGTCTGAACCAAAGTACAAAAATGTTTCCATCCGACTGGCTGAAGAAGAGCACCGGGAGTTGAAAATTCTGGCGGCTGAACTGGGCCTGACCATCAAAGCTCTTCTGCTGATGTGTGTGGAAAAACTGAAAGAGGATAAAGGTAAGTAAATAATTTATTGTCCAGGGCGGGCAATGGCACTGCCTACCCCGGACGGAACCACAACAAACCCAAGGGAGGTTTTGCCATGGCAGATGAACAATTAAGCCAAACACAGACTAAAGTCCAGATTGATGATGTTAAGGACGGTCTTTACAGGATTAGCGCAAGTCTGAATTTTCTTTCAGATACCCTTGTTCAGCAAGAGGAATATGGTCTGGAAGAAATCATTGACGCTATCCGAGACCGGCTCCAGAAACAGATCCACAGACTTGACCTCTTGCCGGATGAACTCGGAATCTTACATGGGGCACTTGATGGAACAAAAAGCTAATATCGCACTGCTTTCATTAGGAGGTAAATGTCATGACAGATTTGGAATATGCAAAATTTATTGACCAGCACCGGGATCTTATCGACAAGGTATATGATGCACTTGTGGTCAAGGGCGTATCAGGGGAAGAACTGAGCCAGGGGCTTAAAAATTTAGTGAAGAATGAAAATAAGCAGGAGGGCAAATAAAATGTCAGAGAATACATCCACAGGAGAACTGGATATCAAGCAAGAGCTGTTCCATGAAATGACAGAGCTGGGGATCATGGCTCACGGACTTGAATCTCTATCCAAAAGTTATCTCAACTCAGAGGATTATGGAGGATATACGGTCCTGAGTGGCATCTATAAGGCTATGACCGAAAGAGTAAATAATCTTGAGAGCCTGATCTGCAAATTGCCGGGTGGACTGCGATAACATCAAGATGGTGGTCAGAGTTGGAGCCCTGGTCAGAAATGGCCAGGGCTTTTTTTGTTGTGGGGGCAGCTTTTTTATTCTGGTTAGAAATAGGTTAGAAAAAATTAAAAAGGCTTAGAAGCTGTTGCCTCTAAGCCTTTGATTTTATTGGTAGCGGGGCCAGGATTTGAACCTGAGACCTTCGGGTTATGAGCCCGACGAGCTACCATACTGCTCCACCCCGCATCGCGTAATCAAAATGAATAATTCTTTAGGGAATCGTTGTCAACAACTAATTTGATTATTTTTATTTTCAATATGGAAATAAGGAGTAAAAGAATCAACATACAGGATAATTATTGAATTGACATGTTTGCGAAAGATCATTTAAAAATAACCCTTGTTATTAATCGTCGAGGGTAAGGCTTAAGGCACCTGGAAGCAGAGTTTAATTTGAGCTTTGGTTTTCAAAATCTGGTTTCCGTAACCAAAGGACGAAGTTACAAGAGAATTTGAATCAAACGGTTCGGTACTGCAAATTTTTTATTGAAATAGCTAATCAGTTAACACTAAGGCAAGTTCAGTGTATCATAAAATCGGTCTGTTAGGTCCTGGGAGATTTTTGAATCAGGTAGTCAATAAATTGACTAATGCAGGTGTAGACTACTCCACAGTGGTTTCAGGAGTGTGCCTGACGGACCAGGGAGATTTCCAAGCTGAAATTCCTGTCTTTACGACCTGGAGAGAGATGGTGCAGCACTGTTCTTTGGATTTTATTGCATTGCTTGTTAATGATTTGGAGCTGAAAAAAGATTTGCGGACCAATTTACCTCTGAATATTGATTTGACTGAAGAAGTTCCTGGTAAAGCAGTGATAATTAATATCATAGCTCGGTCAGTTTATAAAAAAAAATACGAAAAGAAAATCAAGATTCTTGAAAAACTGGTTGAGGCCCTGCCTTTTCCAACCATAACCTTTAATAAACATGGGTTTGTATCGCATTGGAACAGCAGTTGTGAGCGTTTGACCAAGGTGAGTGCTGAGTCTGTTATCTCAAAAAAAGATATTGGCCGCATATTTTACAATGAAGACCGCTTACTGATCGGTCAGATGCTCATGCAGAACTTTACTCTTGTTGATTACAGGCAATTCTTTCCTGATCCAGACCTCGAAATCCTAATGGAGGATGGGGCTGTGACTATTAGAGGATTCATGCACTTCAGAAGGCAGATGCAAGGGTTTTATCAGGTAAACTGTCAAAAGATATTTCTTGACGGTGAGGTGATTGGCGTTATCCAACTGATTCAAGACTTGAACGCCATGACAATGCTCCAGGAAGATGCATCCAAAAAGCAGGCTGCTCTGCACAGCATTGTCAGCCACCTGCCGTTTCCTATGATTCAGTCATCATCTACTGGGGAAGTGATCTTTATCAACAGAGCTGGATCTGAAATGCTTGGTCACAGTCAGCAGGAGGCTCAGAACGCTTCGCGTAACCTCTTTCAGATGCGGCCTGAGATAATTGAAGAATTTTCTGATTTTATTCGTAACCTTTCGCTTGCTGATAATGATAGCTATATCCATGAAAGGCAGCATTCCAAAATTCTGTTTTGGGATAATGTCCACTGGGAGGTGACCTGTTTAAGCCCTCCAGGTCAGAATTTAGAATTGATATGGATTGTACGCAATGTTTCAGACAAGGAAAAAGAATCTCAGCTAAATACTGCTATAGCAATGGTGGGGACTATATGTCATGAATTGTCTCAACCATTGACAGCCATAATAAATTCCTCCCAGCTTCTGGCCAGAACCAAAGCAGAAGATGTAGAAAGGTCACAAAGGCATCAGAAAATAATTAGTGAACAGGGTGACAGGCTGTTCGATATTTACAGGAAGCTGCAAAATATCACTCAGGTAAGGATGCAGAAATATCTGGATACTCAGATACTTGATCTTGACGAGTCTGTTGAAGAAATGCATTTTCAAAAAAATGACAAGAAAAGCTAAGTTAAAAAAAATAAGCATGTAAAATGGCTGAATGAAAGCCATCAGAGCTCATAAAAAAACCCGGGTTCACCATGGGCGAATTTATCTGGAACTCTTTTGTCTTTAATGGATTTTAATCCTGCAATTATTTTTGTGTTAGTTCTTCAGATAAATCCACCTGCATCAATGACCCAGGCTTTATAGATTTTAATGCATTATATGTGCCAGAAGTTAGCCTTTTAATCTATGCCTAAATAAGCTGCCTGGATGCTTTTGTCATTCATGAGATCCTGCGCTTCTCCTTCCATTATGATCTTTCCTGTTTCCAGCACATATCCGCGGTTGGCGATCTGAAGAGCCATCTGGGCATTTTGTTCAACTAAAAGAATAGTTACTCCTTCCTGATTGATTTGGGTAATTACTTCAAATATATTTTCCACAACAATGGGTGCAAGACCGAGAGACGGTTCATCAAGAAGCAGCAGCTTGGGTCTGGCCATGAGGGCTCTGGCAATAGCCAGCATCTGCTGTTCACCCCCGGAAAGCGTCCCACCAGCCTGTTTTCTTCTTTCCTTTAGAATGGGAAAAAGCTCAAAAGACCGTTCCTCATCTTTTTTTATGCCTTTTCTGTCTTTTCTTAGATAGGCTCCCATAAGCAAGTTTTCATAAACATTAAGACGTGGAAAGATCATGCGCCCTTCAGGAACCTGGGTAACGCCCATGGCTACAATTTTGTCTGTTAAAGTGCTGGTGATATCCTGTCCTTCAAAAGATATCGTTCCTTTTTTGGGGCGAGTAATGCCGCTTATGCTCATAAGCGTAGTGGACTTTCCAGCTCCATTGGAGCCAATAAGGGTGACAATTTCACCTTTATCAACCTGGAGGCTGAGCCCTTTGATGGCGTGAATATTTCCGTAATAGGTGTGGATATTGTTCACTTTAAGCATCAGCAGCTCCTCTTCCTAAGTATGCCTCGATAACCTTGGGGTTTTCCCGTATTTGCTTAGGACCGCCTTCAGCTATTTTAGTGCCGTGATCCAGAACGACCAGTCTTTTACAGATGGTCATGACCAGCTTCATATCATGTTCGATTAAAATCACAGTGATGCCTTGATCAGAAATTCTATGGATCAGGTCTATGAGGGATTTTGTTTCTTTGGGGTTCATGCCGGCAGCAGGCTCATCCAACAAAAGCAGGCTTGGTTCTGTGGACAGTGATCGGGCGATTTCCAGCTTGCGCTGAAAGCCGTAGGAGAGAGCCGATGCTGTATAAAAGGCAAATTTATCAAGACCTACAAACTTAAGCCAGTCCATGGATTCATCAACAATTCTTTGTTCTTCATTGCGCTGGGACTTTGTTCGCAGCACTGCTCCAAAAAAGTTTGCCTTGGTCCGGCAATGTCTGCCTATGCGGACATTATCAAGAACTGTCAAAGCGGAAAAAAGACGAATATTCTGAAAAGTTCTTGCTACACCGAGGTAGGTCATTTTTTCCGCCTTATATCCGTTTATGCGAAGCATCCTGCTGTCTGATTCAAACATCATGTTGCCACTGGTGGGCTTGAGAACCCCGGAAATGCAGTTGAACATGGTACTTTTTCCAGCCCCATTGGGTCCTATCAGACCGAGGATTTCCCCCTTTTTAACATTATAACTGACATCTGCCAGAGCCAGCAGGCCTCCAAAGCGCATGGTCAGACTGTCTATTTCCAGGATATTCATATTATGACGAAGAACCGAGTTCTTTTTTCAGTTTTATAAGTATTGGATTATTCTGGGACTGAGTTGCTATATTCGGGAAAAAGCCCATGGGCTTGAAGCGCATCATGAGCACCATAATCAGTCCATAAGCAAGAAACCTTGTTTCGGCAGGCAAACCAAGTCCGGGCAAAACCATTCTTAGAATTTCACCAAGGGCAATGAGGACAGCTGCTCCTACCAGGCTTCCCTTGAAATTTCCAAGACCTCCCAGAACCACCATGCACAATACCAGAAATGATTCCCAGAATTTGAACATATCAGGTGAAAGAAACATGGTCCATCTGGCCAGAAATGCACCTGCAACAGCACCAATGGCAGCTGAAATGGCAAAACCGATTACCTTGTAGGTCAGCAGGTTAACGCCGCAGCTTGATGCCGCTATGGGATCTTCTCGGATGGCGAACCAGGCCCTGCCCAAGCGGGAATCTTCCATACGCCCCATTATGATATAGACCAGAGCAACCAGAAAAACCGCAAGATAAAAATACGGCCTTAAGCCCAGGAATTCCCAGTACCAGTCCCATTCAGGATTAATCATGGTTGAAAGCCATGAAAAATTAATGATGACCGGATCAATTCCCGGCAGGCCAAGTGGCCCCCGGGTAAGCCATATTTCATTGGTCAGAAACAGGACAACCAGTTCAGAGAAGCCAAAGGTGACAATGGCAAAGTAATCCCCTGTAAGACGCAGAGTAGGGGCACCGAGTAAAACTCCCCAAATTGCTCCGTTTAAGGCTGCCAGGGGTACAATAACCCAGAAGGACAGGCCAAAATGAATAGTCAAAAGGCCGGCAGTATAGGCTCCAATTCCATAAAAGCCTACATACCCCAGGTCCAGCAGTCCGCAAAATCCGGGAATAATATTTAACCCCATGGCCAGGATCATATAAACCATGATCAGGACCATGACGTGCAGAACATACTCATTGGCAAAAGCAAATAACGGATATATTAAAACCGCTGCCAGGAACAGGTACTTAATGGCATCTTTAAGGCTGATATTCATGGGATCAAACTTTTTCCACGGTAGATTTTCCAAGAATTCCAGAAGGGCGGAAAATAATTACTGCTATCATAACCCCGTAGGCAATCCCATCACGGTATAGTGATGATATATAACCTGCGCCCAGGGCTTCAGCAATGCCAAGAACAATACCCCCGATCATTGCTCCGGGTACTGAGCCTATTCCGCCGAGAACCGCTGCGGCAAAGGCCTTTACTCCTGCCACATAACCCATGGTAGGATACAAGGTGTTGTAGTAAATGGCCACCATAATGCCAGCTACTGCTCCCATGCTTGAACCAAGAGCAAAGGTGAAGGATATGACTCTGTTGACATTTATGCCCATGAGGGCTGCGCTGGTACGGTTCTGGGACAGGGCACGCATGGCAGTGCCTACCCTGGTTTTATTGATGATAAGAAACAAAATAATCATCAGGGTGGAAGCTGTAATAAATATTGACATCTGAAGCCAGCTTACATTGGCTTCCCCAATGGTGACGGCGGTAGTTCTCAAAAATGATGGTAAAGCTTCCTGGACAAATGGTTTGGGCCTGCTGCCCCATATAATCATGGCCAGGTTCTGAAGAAATATGGACATGCCTATGGCTGTTATCAAGGCTGCAAGTCTTGGAGACTGCCTTAAGGGGCGGTAAGCAAAAATATCCAGCATCACTCCAATAAGAGCGCAGCATCCCATGGTCATGAGAATGACAACGTATAAGGGTAGTCCGAATACTGTGATGAATGTGACAGCAAGGAAGGCTGAAAGCATGAATATTTCGCCGTGTGCGAAATTGATGAGCTGGATCACACCATAAACCATAGTATAACCTACAGCAATGAGGGCATATATCATACCCAGGGTGAGTCCATTTATAAGCTGTTGTTCAAACAAGGTCTTTTCCTTTGGATATATCAGAACAGCAGTGCCTGGCTGGTCATAACTGTTTGATTTCTAAGCAGGGCAACAGGCAATTATGCTCCGGCCTTGATCAGGTACGAGAGATAGATGCAAAATCCATTATCTCAGGTTAGCGGCGATCAGAGCCTGTTTTGGCGTGCAAAGTTTAAAAGTTATGATTTTATCCGAGATCGCTGAACCGATAACTTTGAACTGAAAGGGAAAAAATAAATTAAGGCAGGCCGGACTGATGCCCGGTCTGCCTTATTGTAAGGTTATGAGATAAATCAACGCATGAAGGACTAATCCATCTGAACTGGAGCAGCAACAAACTGCCCGTCCTGAACTTTCTTAACAAAGGCAGGCTTCAGAGTATCACCATATTCGTTGAAATAGGTCATGCCTGCAATGCCATGGTAGGCATTTTCAGGGGAATTGATGGTAGTGAGGTATTCCCTGATCTTTGCTCTGTCCGCACCCACTTCAGCAATGGCCTGCAAAAGAATGCCTGCTGCATCATATGAATTGGCGCTCATCCAGTCTACTTCACGGTCAAAACGCTCCCTGAAGTTTTCCAGAAACTCTTTGGCCTCGCCTTCTGCGACATCTGCCAAAAATGGAACTGTGAGATAAGTATTCTCAGCAGCGGCACCAGCAAGGCTGATGTAATCGGCATTATCAAAACCGTCTGCGCCGAACTTGGCAACATTCATACCCAAATCTCTTGCCTGATTTGCAATGAGTGCTCCTTCAGGATAATAACCGGAAATGAAAAGTCCGTCAGGATTTCTACCTCTGAGCCTTGTGAGCTGCGGGTTGAAATCGGAAGCTCCTGATACGTAAGCTTCCTCTCCAACAATGTTGAGCCCGATTGACTGGGCCTTGTTAACAAAAGCATTTTTCAAACCAATGCCATAATCATTATTTTCAAAAAAAACAGCTACATTATCAAGCTCCAAAACCTCATTAACATATTGAGCAAGAAACTCACCCTGATAGTCGTCCCGATAAACAACTCTGAAAGCCCAGGTATTGCCCTGGCGGTCTTTGCTTTGATCAGATATGGCTACACTGGTAGCTGTAGGTGAAATTACCGGTACACCGTGTCTGAGGTATGTTGGCAGTGCTGCGAGGTGAGCAGAAGAGCAGAGGTGTCCAACAACACCCACTATGTTTCTGTTCTGGGCAATGCGTGAAGAAACAGTTGCTGCTTCACGTGGTTCACACTGTTCATCCATCCAGTCCACTCGAATCTGCTTGCCGTTTATGCCCCCAGCGGCGTTGATTTCTTCAACCTTGAGAGTAACACCTGCTTTAACATTATCTCCATAGCCGGCTAGGGCTCCTGTGAAAGGAGAAGCTACAGCAATTCTAATAGTTTCTGCAAGGGCTGGAGAACTTAGAAGCAGCATCAGGCAACTGATAACAGCCACCTTTAACCAAGTTTTACCAAACATTTTTGACCTCCTGAAAAGACTGTTTTTTGGCAACAAAAATAAAATAATCCACTCATCATAAAGATTAGAGCATAAAACAAAACTGGATAAAAATCAAGACTTGTGTATAGGGAAATTGAAAAAAAGGTGGAACTATTCAGTATGCTGGAGGGATAGCTTGCATTTAATATGGCAGATTATGATCAAGAAAAGCACAGAAACCTCGGCGCCTGCAAGCGTCAGCCTGCAGGCGCTTCCGGTCCGGAGGTCAAGCAAGGAGGAGGCAGTTATTATCCTCTTTTATTGAGATAAGGATTGAACAGGGGTGTCACGGTAGATGCTTTTTTATATCCGCTAAATCGCTTGTTTTCGCATCTGACTTTCTGCAATTCGTCGCGCAGCACTGTGTGCAGCTTTTTTGCCGAATCAGTTATTCTGGCTTGCATTTTCTGCAATTTAAGTAATTTTTCGAGAAACATATCTTTATCCAGATTATGATTAGATGAAAAAACATTATTAAATATTTGTTCTCTTTGTCTGGCAAGTTCCTGAGCCTTTTCAACATCCTGGTCCTCAAGAGAGTTCAGCTCCATGAGACTGATGTCATAAGCTTCATCTAATTGAGAAAACGCGTTGTTCATGGTTACATCATCCTTATTTATGAAGTAGCGAAAAAATTATTTCGTGCCTTGTCAGCCTTGATTTGAAAATTGAGAGCGCATTGGAGTAAGCCCTACAATTAAACTTAATGGCTACGATTGCCTCAGTTATAGGGACAGGCACATTCAGAACCGCAAAATCAAAAGGGAGCCCCAATGATTGTGAAAAAGGTTCAGATCTGTCAGGATAACTCTTTTAGTTCTTCACGAAAGTCTGCAATTATTTTTTTCCAGCTTTCCACAAGAGGCAGATACTCATACTCCAGAAGATCAGACAAAAGAACCCAGTCTTCATTTTCCTGAACCTCAATCATTTCGCTGAAAAGTTCTGATAACCTTTCTACTGCTTTATCCATTCTGGAGCTGTCTTTAAGTTGAAAGCCTTCCTTCAAAGCGCCTACCATGCCTATGAAGTCTCTGGTTACTTCAAGCAGATCCTGATACATATCAAGGGCTTCAGCATCATCAGCCTGACGGAAATATTCAGCTACCTGGCTGCCTCCCTTGGACATCAAGGTAACAACCTTGTAAAGCTCACGAGTGATGTTAATGGCCATGTTTGTAGTATCCATGGTCTTGATTTCCACTTTGCTGAATTCATCTGTCTCAATATCTTCTGCCTGGTGGGGATAGATTTCTGAAAATGCTTCTTCGTCAACAAGAACATCGGTAACAACACGCTGATTGAACATGTCGTTTCCCATTACGTTTACAAGAAGATCCTCAAGGTTGTTGTAATTTTTAACATTCAGCTCTGTAGTTTTTCCGTCGATTACGATCATTATGACCTCCTGTGATCTTTGAACTTAAATATGGGAATTTTTTTCTGCAAAATAAGATTTGATATACTCTATTCAATTAATGTGCCAGGTCAGCGGGCAGAGGGAGCAAAACAAGAGGCATAACTACATTCTGAGAAAATTGTTCAGCTTTTGCAAAAGTTTTTCATACCTCTGGCAAAGAGCAATGATCTCTTCAAGATTGGATGAGGCAGCCTGGGACTGATGGGTCCATAATAGTCCCAATACTGGAAAGTAAGAGCTTTGGGAAAGGATATGGCTCAGTCTCTGCCAGGTGGAAAGAAACTTTTTTTTGACAGCAGGTGCGGCAACTTTTTTCAGAACATTGGCCTGCTGGGCTGCCAGGTTGAGCAGAGGCAGGATGCTATTGATATGCTCAACAATATTCTGACAGTAATCTTTTTCCGGTCGGGTAGTATCTTTGGGAACCGTCAGAGCTTCATCATTCAGAAAGAGGTTGTAAAAGTGTTTCTGGGTGGACATCCACAGGGAATAGTTGTTCTGCGCCCCAGGGTTTAACGGGCGTAAGGTATACAGATCATTTTCAAGGCAGGTAGCCCTGACTTTTGCTCCTTGACCCTCCATTTTTCTCCACTCGCCTGTAGATATGTAATGGGTAATGGCTTTGAAAACAGTTTCAGGAGATATGGCCTTTCGACATGAAAACCCAGTATCACATGTATGAGAAAATGAGCATGGATGACAGTTCATGTCCGGTTCAAGGCAAAGACAGTTGTCAAGATAAGGGCCTGTATCCCAGGGCTGGGCTGTGGCCAGAAAAAAAGCTGCGCTTCTTACTCCGAGGCCGGCGGCCAGGTGCATTGTGCCGGTATCATTGGTCACTAAAAGTTTGCACAGGGAAAGAGTGGCGGACAATTCCTGCAAAGAGGTCTGTCCTGTGAGACTGATATGGGGTGCCTGGGAAAGATTTTCATATTTTTGAGCAAGGTGCTGCTCGGATTTCGTTCCCAGAAGAACTGGGCAAAGGTTTAATTCTTTACAAAGCATTTCTCCAAGCAGGGCAAAGTACTCAACAGGCCAACGTCTTTTGTCATCACTGGCACCAAGCTGGAAAGCCACATACCCGGCAAAGTTATTTCTCTGGGTTTTTGTGGAAAGTTCATTCCTCATCTGGCTGATGAGCTCTTTATCCGGGGCTTTGATTTTCAGTTTTGTTTTTTGGGTTGGAAGGTGGGCAGACCTGACAAACATGTCAACAATATTAAAGGGACTGCTTCCCCTGTGCGCTGATGAGGCCTGCAGGAATGCCGCCCAATTGTTAGAGTAGCATCCAAAGCCCAGTTCATCCAGAAAAAAGCCCAGTTTATGTTCTGATTGAAATTGACTGGTAAGCAGTCTGGAGCTCAGGGATGGGGTAAGGTTTATTGTCTGGTCAAAATGTTCAACAGAGGCAGTGGAATTGATCCAGTTTTGCAGTTCAACAATGGCCATGGGCCAGGTACTGTCTAACAGAGCCAGAAATCTGGCACCTGGCATGGCATGGATAAAGTCAGCATCATGAAGAAGTTCAGCTGCCCGGGCAAAATTTTCTAAGCAGACCAGATGGGTGACTAAACCCTGGTCTTTCAGTTTGGACAGGACCGGCTGGCTTTGAATCAGGTCACCAAATCTGGTCAGGTTAATTAGCAGGGCGTGTCTTTGATTTCGGGCTGTATTCATTGGATATTGAGAGTTAAAAGCTATCAGTTAATTGTTGTGTAACTGTTCACCACATTTGCAATAAGACCATTAAAAACCCTGGATTCCGGCTTTCGCCGGAATGACAAAATAGGGCAACCGCTTGCTTTAGTCGTCACCCCGGATCCCGGATCAGTGTCCGGGACAGGCTTTGATCCGGGGGCCATGTCTTTTTATACGAACTTGCTGAACAGCTACATTGTTGTCAGCATTGAAGCGGGCTAAGCTGATTCCAGAAGTCTTTGTCCATAAACGGCCTGCCCCAGGGATACGCAGGCATCATTGGGAGGCAGCTGTTTATGCACCAGAACATTTAAGCCATTATCAGCCAAGAGCTTAGCAAGCGTTTGGAAAATGGTCATGTTCTGCATAACCCCGCCGCTCAGGCCTACTGTTTTAATGCCTGTTTTTTCTGAAGCCTGCATTACCCATTTGCAAATCCCATGCGATAATCCCAGGTGAAATTTTCTGCTGATGATTTCAGGAAGAATTTGTCTCATTAAGTCTGTATTAATTTGTTCAAAAAGGGAAATGGTATCCAGAGTCAAAAAAATGTCACTTTCAAGCGACTGAACATCATAGAATTCTGTAATGGATCTATCCTGGATCTTTTCTAATAAAATGGCTGCCTGACCTTCATAATCAATTTTTTGCGTGAGACCAAGCAAGGCAGATACAGCATCAAAAAGCCTTCCGCATCCACTGGAAAAAGGAGAATTAATGTTTTTATCCAGCATCTGGTGGACAATTTCCAGTTTCTGACCCATCATCTTTAAGCCTTGAGGATATTTATCCCTGTTGACATCAAGTTTTCGCAGAAAAGAAACAGCAATTCTCCAGGGTTCTTCAATGGCCTTTTCTCCTCCTGGCAAGGGAATGGGACTGAAAGATCCCAGCCGCTTCATGTTCAAATCAGTATTATCTACCAGGAGAAGTTCACCGCCCCACAGAGTTTTATCCAGGCCCAGGCCTGTACCGTCAATGGCAACGCCAAGACAGGGTCCCTGAAACTTGTTTTCAGCCATGACAGAAAAGATATGGGCAAAATGATGCTGTAATTGATATACTGGCAGGCCTGTTTTTTCTGCATATCCTGAACTCATGTAGTCAGGATGAAAATCCCGGATAACTGCCTTGGGTCTGACCCTGAGCACGTCAGAGAAATGATTAATAATTTCCTGGAAAAATTCATAAGTTTCCAGGTTTTTCAAGTCACCTATATGCTGGGAAACATAAGCCTGATCATCTTTGGTCAGACAGATGGTGTTTTTAAGTTCAGGTCCTGTTCCAAGCACACAAGGCCCTTTGCGGGCCAGAAAAACCGGAGTCGGTGTATAGCCCCTGGCCCGGCGCAGGAACACAGGGCAATGTTCTTCAGCAAAGACTACAGAATCGTCACAGCGCACCAATATGTCTCTGTTGTGAAAGAGAAATAAGTCTGTAATGGAACTTAAACGCTTCAGAGCTTCCCGGTTGCCCAGGCTGATGGGTTCAGAACTAAAATTGCCTGAGGTCATTACCAGTGCCGGCAGCATGTCTTGGGGGCTTATGGTCCTTAGGTGATGAAAGAGCACCATGTGGAAAGGAGTATATGGAAGCATCAGCCCAATATTATCAGTATCTGGAGACAACAGCGGGCTCAAGGGAAAAGGTTTTTTGACAGGCAGAATAACGATGGGATGTTCCATTCCTGAAAGGATCTTTTTCTGGACATTATTCAGGTATGCAATATTGTCAGCTGTTTGCAGGTCTTGAACCATGACTGCCAGGGACTTGCCAGGGCGGTGTTTTCGCCGGCGTAAGTTGTCTACTGCCCGGTTGATCCGGGCGTGACATACCAGGTGAAAGCCACCCAAGCCTTTGGCTGCAATGATTTTTCCCTGTACAAGCATCTTGGCAGCATGGAGCATGGCCTCATTGTTTTCTGCCAGTTTCTGGCCTGTATTGCTGGTAAGCCAGACCTGCGGCCCACAAACCGGACAGGCATTGGGCTGGGCATGGAATCTTCGATCCATGGGATCATTATATTCATTCAGGCATTCCGGGCACATTTCAAAACAGGCCATGGAAGTCATGGGGCGATCGTACGGGATGGAGCGGGTAATGGTCAGGCGTGGTCCGCAATTGGTGCAATTGGTGAATGGGTAGAGATATCTTCTGTTTTGGGGATCAATTATTTCTCCGGCACAATCAGAGCAAATGCATGCATCAGGGCTGATAAGAACAGAGTGTTGCTGACCTGAAGTGCTGGGAGTGATTACAAAGTCTTCCTGATGGTTCAGCCTATCCAAGTCAGTAGAAGACAGTTCAGTGATTTGAGCCAGGGGAGGGTGCCTGGTAGCGAGAGCTGATTCAAACATATCAATATCCGGAGATCTGCCCTGGACATCTATGATCACGCCTTGCTCGTTATTGGATACAGACCCGGTCAGGGAATGTTCGCTTGCCAGACGGTAAACAAAAGGCCTGAAACCTACGCCCTGAACTCGGCCATTGACAGTAATTTGTTTTCGCTTCATCTTTATGTGATTCCAATTATTCAACTTGCTTTGATTTTGTTAGAATAAACCTAAATAATAGTAAACAAAAATGAAAGAAAATATATCCATTACCAATGCTACGCATCATAATCTCAAATCCGTATCCATTGATATCCCGAGGCATAATCTCGTTGTTATCTGCGGGCCTTCCGGGTCAGGCAAATCAACCCTGGCCTTTGATATAATCTACGCTGAAGGTCAGAGAAGGTATGTGGAGTCCTTGTCAGCCTATGCCCGGCAGTTTTTGCCTCAGATGGACAAGCCTCAGGTGGAAAAGATTGAAGGCCTTTCTCCTTCAATCTCCATTGAGCAGCATTCACTTTCCAGAAATCCGCGTTCAACTGTGGGTACTGTTACAGAAATCTATGATTTCCTGAGAGTATTTTTTGCCAGATTAGGCCAGCCAATATGCACAAGTTGCTCCAAACCGGTCAGTGCTCAGTCTGCCTCACAGATTATTGAAAGCATCATGTCCATGGAGCCGGGGCTGAAATGCATGATTTTGAGTCCTCTGGTTCAAAACAAGAAAGGAACCCATGCTGATCTTTTAAAAAAGCTTAAAGGACAGGGCTTTGCCAGAGTCAGAATCAACAAGGAAGTCCAGCCTCTTGAGCCTTTACCTGTTCTGGAAAAGAATAAAAAGCATACTCTGGAACTGGTGGTGGACCGTCTTGTTCTCAAGCCTGAGGTGCGCAAGCGCCTGGCAGACTCGGTGGAACTTGCCCTGAGTTATGGGGATGGAACCTTGACCCTGTCTGTAATTAATGGTCAGGATATTTTTTTTGGTACTGAAGCGGTTTGTCCTGCATGCAGGATATCTCTGCCAGCTCCTACGCCACAGCTGTTTTCATTCAATAGTCCTCAAGGAGCCTGTGGGTCATGTTCTGGTATCGGCAGTGTAGAATATTTTGAGCCGGATCTAATTGCCCCCAACAAGGGCTTGAGCCTGAACAAAGGAGCAGTCATTCCCTGGAAAAATCCAAGAGTTCTGGAAAGATATAAAGACGATCTCAAACTGATGGGCAAAAAGTACGGGTTTAATCTTAATACCAGCTTGTCGGATTTTTCTCCACAAGCCATGGAAGCATTGTTTACGGGAGATTTGGAGTTAGGGTTTGAAGGGGTGCTTTCTTTGCTTGAGCAGGGGTATGGATTTGGACATATCTGGAGGGATGAATTGTCAAGATTCAGACAGTCGCGTCCCTGTCCTGGCTGTCAGGGAGCCAGGCTCAGGCCTGAGGCATTATCTGTATATGTGGACAACCTGAATATAAAAGATTTTACTCAGCTGCCCATTGTCAGATCCCTGTCCTGGCTGGAAAATCTTAAGTTCAGCGAGATGAAACAGAAAATTGCCGGGCCATTGATCCAGGAACTTACCCACAGGCTCAAGTTTCTGGTCAATGTAGGCCTGGATTATATAAGTTTGGGCAGAAATATGTCCACCCTGTCCGGGGGTGAGGCTCAGAGGATCAGGCTGGCCGGACAATTGGGCTCTGGCCTGGTGGGGGTTACTTATGTTCTGGATGAGCCAAGCATTGGACTGCATCCGAGAGACAACGACCGGCTCATAGATACGCTGCGACAGCTTCAGACCAGGGGAAATACTGTGCTTGTGGTGGAGCATGATGAAGCCACCATTAAGTCAGCTGATCATGTTGTGGAGTTGGGGCCAGGGTCTGGAGCTCTGGGCGGTGAGATTGTTTATCAGGGTAAAGTGCAGGATCTGGTGGACAGTTCAGATTCCTTGACAGGAAAGTATTTAAGAAAGGAGCTGAGTATCCCCAGGCCCGCAGAAAGGCGCAAAGGTGATGGCTCCATTGTTGTCAGAGGTGTCAGGACAAATAATCTGAAAAATGTTGATCTTGAACTTCCCCTGAAGGAATTTGTGGTAGTTACAGGAGTATCCGGTTCCGGCAAGAGTTCTCTTGTTGTGGACTCCCTTTACAAACACCTGGCCCTGGCCAGAGGACTTAAGGTCGATAATCCAGGAAGCATTAAAGGCATTGACGGGTCAGAGCTTGTGGAAAAGATCATTTCCATTGATCAGTCACCCATTGGGAGGACTCCAAGATCCAACCCGGCTACATATACCAAGATATTTGATGAGATCAGAAAGATTTTTGCTCAGACCGTTGAATCAAAAAAGAGGGGATACAAACCGGGACGGTTCAGCTTTAATGTGCGCGGGGGCCGGTGTGAGTCGTGCAGAGGTGACGGGCAGATTCAGGTGGAGATGCACTTTTTGCCTGATGTGTATGTCAAATGCGAGGTCTGTGACGGCAAAAGATATAACCGCGAAACCCTTGATGTTCAGTACAAGGGTCTAAATATCTCTCAGATTCTTGATATGTCTGTGCGTCAGGCCAGGGATTTTTTTTCCAGCTATTCCATTTTGGAGAGAAAACTCGGAATTCTGGAAGAAGTTGGTCTGGAGTACATAAAGCTTGGCCAGCCAGCCACCACCCTGTCCGGAGGTGAGGCCCAGAGGATCAAAATTTCCAGGGAGCTGAGCAAAAAGAGTCTGCCCGGAACTCTTTATATTTTAGATGAGCCGACCACGGGTCTGCATACCCATGAGGTGGGCAAGCTTATTCAGGTTTTGAACAAGCTTGTAGACCGGGGAGCAAGTATTGTGGTCATAGAGCACAATCTTGATGTTGTAGCCTGCGCTGATTATGTGGTTGATCTCGGCCCTGGCGGTGGAGACAGTGGCGGAATCATAGTTGCTCAGGGCACACCAGAGGAGATCAGCCGGAATCCCGGATCAGTTACTGGCAGGTATCTTGATCTATAGTTTTTTGTTTTTGGATGTATCGATTGGTTTTATGATCAGCCTTCATTTTATTTTTTTTCTGTTACTGCAAACTCCCGGCGTGAGCCCGTAAGTCAAAATCATTTATTTTTCAAGTAGTTGTGAGAACGTGCCTGTTTCATGATTTTGACTAACGGGCTCATGGCCGGTCAAACAAGCAGCAATGGCGAAAAACAAACAAAATGAAGGCTCTGCTATGGGCGTTTCAAGGACTTATTTACGTCTTTGCGCTGCCATACGGGTCAAAACAGCGAGAAGCCCGCACAGGATGCCCAGGAATAATGCCCTTATGGGATCCATGCCAAACCAGGTGGCTATGAGTCCCACTGAACCGCCTAAGATAATTCCTCTTACATATGGATTGTTCATTACTTTTCTCCGTTTTTGTTTCAACCTGTCAATTGCATGATGTGAAGCCCGCCTGCCATGACCAAAAAAGAATATCGCCACAAGATGAAGAGTATCAGAATGTCCATGAATAAGGATCTGGTATCTGAAAAAAGTTCAAAGATATCCAAGAAGTTTTTGAACTGGATTGATATGGACAAGTATCAGTCTTTTCTTGTGTATCTGCCCATTAACAATGAGGTTGATACCAGATCCCTTATAGACAGTCTGCTTAAAGCCGGCAAAAAAATATATGCGCCCAGGTGCAGTCAGAAGCGCAGGGGGTGCATGGATTTTTATGAGGTGTCAGACTTAACTGAGTTGAGTCCTGGTTATTGTGGCATTGCCGAGCCCTGCTCAAGTTCTTCTAAACTTTATGTTAACACTGGATCATCAGTCTGCATACTGCCTGGTCTGGCCTTTGACCGCAATGGGCAGCGCCTGGGATATGGCCAGGGATTTTTTGACCGTTACCTGTGTGAGCTACCAGGTCCAAGACCTCAGCTTATTGGTTTTGTATACGATTTTCAAGTAGTTGATGCTTTGCCTGGAGACAAGTGGGATATTCCAGTGGATGCAGTGGTTACAGAAAGTCAGATATTGATCCCAGCAGATAGTTGAGCTAACAGCCATGACTTGACATGAAGTTACGTCTGAATACATGTATTCATAAAGGAGGTTGGCATGCCCGCATCAGTAAGATTGCCTGATGATGTAGACAGAAGGTTGACATTTTTAGCAAAAACAACAGGACGGTCCAAGGCTTATTACATAAAAGAGGCCATTGTGGAGCATCTTGATTTAATGGAAGACATTTATCTGGCAGAGAAGAGATTAGATCAGGTAAAGTCTGGTCTGAGCAAAATATTTACTCTGGAAGAAGTAGAGAAAGATCTTGGTCTGGCAAGTAAAGTTTGAAGCTTCAGCAAAAAAGGAGCTTTCTAAACATGATCATAAGATTCAATTATACATTAACACTAAAATGATATCTCAACCCAAATATATCAAGTTTAAATTTCCGAAAATTCCTGACATAACATGCGCCTTTGGCACAAGGCTTGGGGGACAGAGCAGGGATTATTTCCAGGGAAATAATATTTCCTTTGAAGTAGGTGATTTGCGCGCAAACGTCCTTGAAAACCGTAAACTTGCAAAGCATAAACTGCATTTTAAACGTCTGATTGAGCTTAAGCAGGTACATGGAGATGTACTCCATTTTGATCTTGATGGGGATTTTCTTGAAGGAAGCAGGTATGAAGGGGATGGTATCTGTACTTCAGAAGCCAGGGCTGCATTGATGATCAAAACTGCAGACTGCCAGCCCATTTTTCTGGTTCATGAGTCAGGCAGATACATTTGTGCTCTACATGTGGGCTGGCGGGGCAACAGGATGAATTTTCCCGGCACAGGGCTGGAAATGTTTTGCAGGCATTACGGAATAAACCCTGCCGAGGTTTCTGTGGTGCGGGGGCCAAGTCTTGGGCCTTGTTGCTCGGAGTTTAATGATTTTCATGAGCACTGGGATCATCGGTTTGAAAGTTATTATGATATGGCAGGCAAAACCATGGACCTGTGGAGCTTGAGCAGGGATCAGCTTGTTAATGGTGGTGTCAGGATGAAAAACATTTTTTCTGTAGATATTTGTACTAAATGTAATGAGGATTTGTTTTTTTCATACCGCGGGTCAAAGCAATGTGGGCGCCAGGGAAATTTTGTGGTTATTGAAAACTGAATTGCCTGGTATTGATAAGCAGAGCAGTTAAGCTATTCAGAGCTGATTTCATAGCTTTTAAGCTTTCTGTATAAATAGCTTCTTTCAAGCCCTATGGCTTCTGCGAGTTTGGAAATATTTCCTTCATACTCTTTGAGCTTATAATCCAGAAACCAGGCTTCAAATTTAGACCTGGCCTGTTTGAAGTCTTGGGGCAAGTCTTGACCCTGCTTAAAAAGATTATCACTCATTTCCGTTTGTAAATCCTTATTACCAAATTCTCCTGGAAGCATATCCGGAGTTACTTCCATTCCCTGGTAAAGAATGTACAGACGCTCCACAAAATTTTTCAGTTCGCGTACATTGCCTGGCCAGGGATAGTTTTTCAGGATTTTGGTTGTGTCAGCAGAAAAGCTCAAAGGCTTGAAGTTATGCTCCTGGCTGAGCTGGTCTACAAATTCAGATAACAGAAGGGATATGTCATCACTACGTTCTCTTAAAGGAGGCAGTGTCAGGGGAAATACGTTCAGCCGATAGTAAAGGTCTTCTCTGAAATTTCCATTTTTAATTTCCTTGTGCAGATCTTTATTGGTAGCTGCTATAACCCTGACATTGACATTGATGGTTTTATAGCCGCCAACCCTTTCAAAACTCTGCTCCTGCAGGATGCGCAGGATCTTGGCCTGGGTTTTGAGGCTCATATCTCCAATTTCGTCCAAAAACAGGGTTCCGCCATCAGCCAGCTCAAATTTGCCCTGTTTTGAACCTGAAGCGCCAGTAAAAGAGCCTTTTTCGTGTCCGAAAAGCTCAGATTCAATAAGCTCTTCTGGGATGGCTGCGCAGTTGACCGCTACTAAGGCCTGATCAGCCCTTTTGCTGCCCATGTGAATGGAGCGAGCAACAATTTCCTTGCCTGTTCCGTTTTCACCGGTAATAAGTACCCAGGCTTCAGTGGGAGATACCTGATCAATTATCTGCCTTAACTCATTAATGGCCCTGGACTTTCCAGAAATTTTCTGAATCTGCGGCGACTTGGTGCTCAGGCGCAGGTTTCGGTTTTCTCTTCTAAGGTTTGAGAATTCTAAGGCTTTTTGGGCGGTTATCAGTACCTTTTCTAAGGACAATGGTTTTTCAATAAAATCAAAAGCACCGTTTTTTATGGCCTGGACTGCGGTCTGGATGTTTCCATGGCCGGAAATCATAAGCACAGGAAGATCCGGATATTTATCCTGAAGTCTGGTCAGTACTTTAAGTCCGTCCATTCCTGGAAGCCATATGTCCAGCAGGACAAGGTCTATGGATCTGTTGATCACTGCCAGGGCCTGTTCGCCGCTTTCAGCATCCATTACTTCATATCCCTCGTCCTCAAGTATTCCCCTTAGGGAAAGGCGGATGTCCTCTTCATCATCAATGATTAGTACTCTGGATTTGTTTTTGACCATATGAGATTTGCTAAGTTGTTATTTCGGTTTTTGAACGAAACGTTAAGTTCAGGGCTTGTACGCCTCTTTTCGATGTCTCACTCGAATTACAAGAATTACCAGCTCCTGGTTGCGAATTTCGCAGATAACTCTATAAGGGCCAACTCTGTATCGCCAAAACTCAGCCAGATTACCTTTTAAAGGTTCTCCAGCGGTTTTAGGGTCATCAAGTTTTGCTACTCGTTTTTCAAGGTAATTTCGAATGCGGAGTCTCGACTGTGGATCAAGTTTAAGGGCATCTTTACGAGCTGACTTTAAATATCTAATCGTCCAGCCCACTCCAGAACTCCTCGCTATTTAATACTTTATCACGTCCCTGATGCAATTCTTTCAGCCTGTGTTCAGCTAAGTAAATGTCCTCAAGGTCTTCAATATGATCCATTATTACTTTTTTGATAAAAAAAGACTTAGACATTCCAGTGTGCTTGGCTAAAAAATTTAGTCTTTGTTCGTATTCTTCTGGCAGGCGAACAGATGTTGGCATGGTAACCTCTTTCATCCTGATAAGGATGGGAAATAAATTTGAATATCATGCAGAAAAACTTTGATTAATGGAATGCTTTTTTTTAATATATTGAGCTTTCTTGGACATTATCGTAAAAAAATTAAGAAATTTGGTATCTATTCATCATGCTGTGAGGACAGCCTGCATCCTGATTGCTTTTTTGTTGCTGCAAACTCCCAGCATGAGCCCGCAAGTCAAAACCAGTAATTTATTCAAGTAGCTGAGAGTCCGTCTTTATGTCCTTGATTTTGACTAACGGGCTCAGGGCTGGTCAAACAGGCAGCAATGGCGAAAACCAATCAGGATGCAGGCTTTACGCAAAAGTGAAAAAATGTGGTGAACAGTTACGAAATTTTGACTAATACCTCATGGTTTAGAGCAACAATCTTTTTTGGAGGTTTTTTTGAATACTCAAGCTAAACCCATCTGTCAGGAACAGGATGCATGCGCCATTATAGCCTTTATTGACAAGAGAGGCAAGGATACTCACGCCAACATAATCAGAACCATTGAGGCCCTGAAAAAAATGGCCCACAGGTCCGGGGATATCAATGATGAGGGTGACGGGTGCGGCATCATGACAGATATTCCAAGAAAGCTCTGGAGCAAAAGGCTCTATGATGCAGGGTTATCACCGCACCTGGCCGAGTCCAGCGGTTTTTTTGTGGGGCATCTGATTTTGCCTCATGCCATCCGCAAACAAGCTGATAATATTTTTAAGGATGTTTCGCAAATATTTGATGAGCGTGGACTGGATATCATTCTGGAATTCAAAGGGAACACCAATGACCATGAGTTAGGCCCCATGGCCAGGTCTGAAGCCCCTTTATTCTGGCAGTTGGCAGGTCTTGTTCGTCAGGATGTTAAAGCCAGGCCGGGAGAGCTGTTTTTTCAGGTTCAGATGGAGATAGAGTCCAGGTTGCCTGACCTGCACATTGCATCGCTGTCTTCTGAAAGTGTGGTATATAAAGTCAGAGGAGGGCCGGAGCTTTTGCAGAGGGTTTATCCTGACTTACAGAATCAGCTGACCAGCTCCAGGATCTGCCTCGGGCACAGCCGCTATTCAACCAATACCCTGCCTACAGTTGAAAGAACCCAGCCTTTTTCCATTCTGGCGCATAACGGCGAGATCAATACCATTGAGCGTTTGCGGGGGGCGTCAAAAAATCTGGGCATAGTGCCAGTGCCTGGAGGAAGCGACTCTCAGGACCTGAACCGGGCAGTTGACGGGCTTATGCACAAATACGGGTTTGACCCCCTGGAAGCCTTTGCCATGGTTTTTCCGGCAGTATACAGCGAGGTTGAGTTTTACCCGGAAGAACTGCGCAAGGTGTACAGTTTTTACCGCTGGTTTTTTCCCCCTTCAGCCCAGGGACCGGCAGCCATCATTGCCAGACATGAAGATATCTGCGTGGGCAGTGTCGATGCCCTGGGGCTGCGGCCTTTGTGGTTCGGCGAAAGTGATTACAACTACTACCTGTCCTCTGAAAAGGGTGTGGTTGATCTTGAGGATACAGCTACTGACCCAAGGCCTCTGGCACCTGGAGAGAAGATTGCCATTGTTTCCAATCCGGGCAGGAGGGCAGAAGTTCTGGACTATCAGTCTTATCAGAACCAGCTGGTCAAGCTGGCCAGAGTCAGGAAGGGAATTATGGGGCAGGTGGATTCACTATACCAGGATATTCCGGAGCAGAAAGGGGAGCCCTTTGGACTGAAAAACTGTCTTGCAGACAAGACTGTGCTAAGCCCTGGAGATATGGTGGCGGATAATTATCTGGCTGCCATGGGATGGCTTAAGTATGATGTGGATATTCGCAGGAAAACAGCCACCACTGGCAGCGCAGTAATTGGTTCCATGGGTTACCAGGGGCCATTAGCCTGTTTTAATTCAGGTGGGTTGCCTAATATTACAGAATATTTCAAGGAAAATGTGGCTGTGGTTACCAATCCGGCCATTGACCGGGAAAGAGAGGCTGATCACTTCACCACCAGAACAATCATCGGCAGCAGGCCAAAGGTCGGTTTTGATCAGGCCCCTGCTCCAGTTGGGCTGGAACTTAAGACACCACTTATTTTGGGAGGATGTCTTGATAGCGAGGTATGTGCCCGGTCTTTGAATGGTCTGGCCGGAGAATTCGGCACACAGACCATGGATGAGGTCTTGAGTTTTTTCACTGGCCAGGGCCGTGACCTGCGCAGAATTGCCTTTGTTAATGCTGTTTTCAATCCAGACAAGGGGCTGGCTTCCAGGCTTGAAGAGCTGGCCATCGAGGCTGGTCAGGCTGTTGAAAGTGGTGCTTCTGTGCTGGTGCTTGATGATTCCAGCACTTTTTCTCAGGATATGGTCTATATTGATCCAGCTCTGTGCCTGGCATATATTGGAAATTACCTGGAAGAGAAGAATTTAAGACGGCGCTGTTCAATAGTGGTCAGGTCCGGTGCAATCCGTAACCTGCATGACATAATGTGCCTTCTGGGGCTGGGTGCAGATGCCATCAACCCTTATATGATCTGGCGCATGGCCAGGGAACATGCCACAGAGAACCGCCCTGCAGAGACAGTAATCCGGACGACCATGGATGTGCTGCAGAAGGGTATGGAAAAGGTCATGTCCACCATGGGAATTCATGAACTTTGCGGGTATGGGCGCATCTTTGCCTCCATAGGGCTGGCTGATGAGCTGAGCGGGATTTTTAAATGCCCCAATTTCTGTGGTTCTTCCGGGGTGGGGCTGACCTTTGCCAAGCTTGAAGAGATCGGGGCAAAACGTTTGAAAAAGGCTTACTCCCAGGATGCAGGTCTATGGAAAACACCGGCACGCAACACCAGGGTAGGGCGAGTTTTGCGCAAGGCGGCCACTGGAGAGGCAGGGTTCAGAGAGATGGCCCAGGAGCTCAAGTCCATGGAGCTGGAAAATCCTGTGGCTTTAAGGCATGCCCTGGACTTTATTCCAGCTGAAGACCCAAAAGTTCTGGCCATGGGTGATGTGGATATTTCAGTGGGCAGTCATTCCATGCCCCTGATTATTCCGGCCATGAGCTTTGGTTCTCAGGGAGAGAATTCCTTCAGGACCTATGCTGATGCTGCCAGGATTCTGAATATTGTGTGCATAAACGGTGAAGGCGGTGAAATCCCGGACATGCTTGGCAAATACCGCCATAATCGCGGACAGCAGATTGCCTCGGGCCGTTTTGGCGTGCATATGGCCTTTCTCAATTCAGTTGATTTTCTGGAAATCAAGATAGGTCAGGGCGCCAAGCCAGGCGAGGGCGGACATCTTCCCGGCCAGAAAGTTACTGAAATGGTGGCTCTGGCCAGGCATTGCAAACCAGGAATAGCCCTGATTTCTCCTTCCAACCATCACGATATCTATTCCATTGAGGATCTGGCTCAAATTATTACTGAGCTTAAGACTGCCAATCCTGCTGCAAAAGTATCTGTAAAGATTCCAGTGACCAGCGGTGTCGGGACCATTGCTGTGGGCGTGGCCAAGGCCGGGGCTGATATTGTTAATATATCAGGGTTTGACGGTGGTACCGGGGCCGCCAGGGAACACAGCAAGAAATATGTAGGTCTGCCAGCTGAGATAGGAGTAAGTCAGGCTCATAAGGCCTTAGTAGAATCCGGTCTTCGTTTTGATGTGGAAATATGGTGCGATGGAGGACTCAGAAGCGGGGCTGATGCCCTGAAGATGATCCTCCTGGGAGCAGACAGGGTCGGCATGGGTACAGTGGCTCTGATGGGCGTGGGCTGTATCAGTTGTCAGCGCTGTCACCTGGATACCTGCCCCAGGGGAATTTCAACCCAGATCAGAACCAGGAAAGATGCAGACAAAAGGGGAGTTAAAGGCTTTTCTCCAGTGGAAGTGGCAACCGAGACCGATAACCTGGTACGCCTGCTGACTTGCATTGGTGAAGAAATGCGTTTTATTCTGGCTAAAATGGGGGTTGCCAGGATTAAGGATATAGTGGGCAGGACTGATCTGCTTCAGCAAATTTCGCATCAACAGGATGTTTATCTTGAAGAAGTCCTGTCCCCGCCTTGCATGTGCTCAACCAGTGGTCCTCTGGGCGCTGTGCGCATGGTGAGAAAGCCTCTTAACTATCTGACCAAGCTGGCAGCAGATATTTCCATGGCTGAATTTAAAGATGAGGAAACAAAAGAAGTCAGGTATACTGACAGGTATGTAAGAAGTGTGGACAGAGCCATGGGTACATATCTGGCAGGGGCTGTGGTCAGGCAGTTCGGGGACACTGGAGAGCGCAGTTTCAGAGTCAGGCTGGATTCTTCAGTGCCTGGCAATGGTTTGTGCGCTTTTAATATTCCAGGGATTGAAATTGTTGTGGATGGCGGAGCCCAGGATGGAACCGCCAAGAGCAGTTTTGGGGGAGCTTGCGGAGTATTCAAGGGAGCCAACCTCATGGGCCGCAGAATTGACGGCTCCACAGGCAAAAGCTTTGCTTACGGTGCCATTGCAGGCACGCTTATGGTCCAGAACTATGCTGATTCCAGGGCCTGCATTCGCATGTCCGGGGCAGACGCTGTGTTTGGGGCCAGAATTACTGAACAAGTCAGAGATGAGCTGGGCAACCTGGCCGCAAGGTCACATCTCAAGGGCTTTGCCTTTGAGTATATGACCGGCGGCAGGGTAGTTGTTCTAAGTGATCCAGGGCCATGGATATGTTCCGGCATGACTGGTGGAGTGATTTACCAGTGCCTGTATCCTGAACTGGGTTTTACCCTCGATTCTGTAAGGTTTCGTCTGGCAACTGGAGCTGATGTTTCCTTGGAGCAGGTCAGTGATCAAGGACTTGAAGACATCTCTTACCTTCTAAAGATATATATATCAGAACTTAAAGCCACATTTCAGGAGGAAGAGGCCAGAGAAGTCCAGATGATTCTTGATAGTTCAAAAAAAAGGTTTATCACCATTGTTCCTGCTCATAAAAATCCACCAAAAGCTGAGTAGGAAAGACAATTTGTGTTATACAGCCTCAATCCTGCACATCAGTGCTGAATGTGGCCAGCTGCCGATTTCCGGGCTGCACTGCTCCTTATCCATAGGGCAAAGAGTGTTGGCGTTGGATTCAAAGACTCCGTACAGTTCCGGCAGTTTAGGTTCACGTTCTGGAAACCACCAGCCATGCTGAGCATCAACCATTCTGGGATGAACAATAGATGAAGTTCTAAGTTTCATTTTTGCTTTGCCCTTAGGGGAAATAATATTCACCCATTGATTGTTTTTCAGTCCCAGTTCGTTTGCAGTATCCGGGTGCACCAGTACCAGCGGGTCCGGGGCCGCATTTCTGGCAGATTCAATCTGACGCTGTTCTGAATGATACATGGGCATAAACCGGCTGCCAGTTATTAGAATGTAAGGATAACTGTCAGCAACCTGAGAATCACCCTGAGGGCTCCATAAGGGCTCCTTGTACTTTGGCAGGGGATCACATCCCAGCTCTTCAAAAATGGAAGAATAAAGCTCCACTTTGCCTGAAGGGGTGCCAAATCCGTGCTGTTCATACCTTTTAAATTCCGGCCTGCCGAAAAAACCATAGTCCAGGGTCAATTCCTGGAAAGTTTTGCCTACTGGTTCTAAGCAATAGTCAAATACCTGCTCTAAGTTTTCCCAGGGCCAGTCATTGTCCTGTCCCAGGCGAAGACCAAGCCCACGGTAAAACTGATAGGTATCCTTGCGTTCATACATGGGCTCAATGCCTGGAGGGCAGCTCATGCAAAAGCCGCCGGTGGTCCAGAGTTGAGGTTGTTCAACGGTTGTAGCTGAGGGAAAAATATAGTCAGCCAGGGCAGCTGAAGGAGTCATATAGTACTCCATGACTACGTAAAGTTCCAGAGATTTAAGGGCCTCAAACACTACCCTGGAGTCAGGAAATGAAAGCATGGGGTTGCTGGCTGCAGAAATCATGGCAGTAACCGGATAAGGCTTTCTGGTGATGGCTGCCTGAAAAACATCCCTGGCATGGGCCACGCAGGTTCTGTACATGGACGGTGCGCCAACCATGCCTTTGGGGAGTTTCTGATTGTTGGCCAGGTTGCGCTCCCATCCGGGAAAGCCGAAAAAGGGATAGGTATCAGCACCAAGCTGCTTGGCCCTCTGCTGCGGGGTTATGGCTTCTGCAGCCACAAGGTCAAATTCTCCGCGTACGCTGGCAGCCTGTGGTGTCTGGCTGAAGGTTTCACCGCCTGCTATTTCTAAGTTTCCGGTGATGGCCCGCAAAATGGCCCGAGCCCTGGCGCATTGGGTGGAATTTACTCCCTGCTTGTCCAGACCGTAGCCATAAGGGATCTGAGCCGGCTTGGAAGTGGCGTACATTCTAACAGCAGCCTTAATGTCGTCTGCTGGAATCCATGTAATCCGGCTGACCTTTTCCAGAGTATAGTCCTTGACTGATTCTTTCAGTTCATCAAAACCCACAGTCCATTTTGATATAAAGTCTTTGTCATAAAGCTCTTCTTCAATAATCAGCCTGATCCAGCCAAGCATAAGGGCCAGATCCGTTCCAGGTCTGATCTGCAGCCACATGTCGGCAAACTCTGTTTCCTGAATGCGCCTGGGATCTATAACTATAAACTTGACTCCCTGTTCCCTGGCTTGCTGCAGGGCCGGCCAGGTCTGGACCGGTGAGGAATTGGCTGCTGCCCGGCCCCAGATGACCACACATTTTGCCTGGCGGGGATTGCCCCTGGCCATGCCGCCATATGTAGCATACTCTGTGGCATAGGATGGACACATGCAGATATTGTTCACCCCGCAGACATTGGGGGAGCCAAAAAGGTTGAAAAAACGTCTGCAGTCCCAGTGATGGGTCCGGCTGGTTCCGTGGGTAAAGGCCAGAGTTTCCGGTCCGTGTTTATCCCGCAGCTGACTGATTTTTTCAGCTACTTCGTTTAGAGCCTGGTTCCAGGATATGCGCTCCCACTTACCTTCTCCTTTCTTTCCAACCCTTTTCAAAGGATAATTGATCCTGTCCGGATGATGAATATGCTCGGGCATGAGCAATCCACGTTCACAGATAAGCCCTCTGGTTACCGGATGATCAGGATCTCCGCTGACCTCAAATACCCGACCGTTTTTCATGTGCAGCAGGATTCCGCATCGAGGGTGACAAAGGCCGCAATAGCTTCTTCTGACTTCATCATGGGTTTCAGGCCCGGCATTGGGGTCATAGGCATAAAGGGGCATACCTGAAACAGCCAGGGAAGAAGTGACCAAAGCTGAGTAGTGCAAAAATTTTCTTCTGGTTATGGTCATGTTGCCTCCTGGAATATTAAACTGTTCAAAATAATTATTGAGCCTCACCTCTGATATTCGAAATTATTTATCGTAACAGTTTAGCCATTTGCATGTGGCACGGGGACTGGCTCTCCCAGCCCTTGTTTTATTAATTCTGTGTTTTACATCAACAAAAAACAAGGGCTGGGGTGCCTGCCCCCTGCTTTCCTTAGAAAAGGGCTAAACTATTACTATTTATCTAAGATTTCCCTGGCAGCCTTGATGAGATCATTTTCATCAGGAATATAAAATTTTTCCAAAGGAGGGCTGGCAGGGACCGGAATGTCAGGTCCTGTCACTCTCTTTAAGGGAGCCTTGAGAAACTTAAATCCTTCCTCCATGACCACAGCAGCTACTTCAGCACCAAAACCAGCAGTACGGGTAGCTTCGTGCATGACAATGAGCCTGCCGGTCTTTTCAACTGAGCCAAGAATGGTTTCCTTGTCCAGCGGATTAAGAGTTCGCAGGTCCACTACTTCCATTTCAATTCCGTCCCGGCTTAGTTGTTCAGCTGCATTCATGGCGGCGCCCAAAGTTCCGGACCAGGTAACCACAGTCAGGTCTCTGCCTGGCCGCTTGATATCGGCATGGCCCAGAGGAGTCAGGTACTCCTCTTCAGGTACAGGCATTTGTGCGAAATAAAGACCCATATGTTCAATAAAAATTACTGGATTGTCATCTCTGATGGCCGATTTGAGCAGTCCTTTGGCATCTGCTGAAGTTGAAGGCATGACCACTTTCAGTCCTGGACAATGTGCAGCCCAGGCTTCTAAGTTATGGGAATGCTGGCACCCTGCTCCAAATCCGGCTCCGCTTTTGATGCGTACCACTAATGGAAAGGATGACTTCCCGCCGGATAAGTATCTGAGCTTTGCTGCATGGTTGACAATCATATCTGAGGCCAGGGTGAAAAATGGATTGAACATGATTTCAACCACGGGCCTGAGTCCTGCCTCAGCCGCACCCACAGCCAGTCCGGCAATGGCTGCTTCAGACACAGGAGTATCCTTGACCCTTGCTGGCCCGAACTCTTCTAACAGACCATGAGTGGGAAACATTGGGTTGACGTGAATACTGACCCCGACGCCTTCTCCGGCGATAAATACATTGGGATCACGGTACATTTCTTCTTTCAAGGCCTGATTAACGGCCTGTCCCATTCCTAATTTCTGCATGACATAATTCCTTAATAATGTATGGCCGAACAATTCTGACCATTTATAATTCAAAAATTTGATGCTGATCTTAAATCTCAAAACTTAAAACTCAAAACTAATCAACATAAACATCTTCTAAGGCTTCATGGGGCTCTGGATAAGGGCTTTCTTCAGCGAAACGCACTGCATCCTGCACAATATTATCAGCAATAGACTCCATTTCTTCAAGCTTAGAGGAAGGGATAATGCCAGCTTTAACAAGGGCATCTGCGAGCCTTGGGATTGGACACTTATCCTGCCAGGCCTTGATTTCATCCTTGGGCTGGTAATGTTGCGGATCGGTTTCACCGTGGCCGCGGCAACGGTAGGTTTTACACTCCAGAAGAGTCGGACCTTTTCCCTCCAATGCTCTCTGTCTGGCTTCCAGAGTGGCCGTGTAAACAGCCAATGCATCGTTTCCGTCAGCGATTATTCCAGGCATGTTGTAAGCTTGGGCCCGCTCGGCCATGTCCTTGACCCTGGTATGTTCTTCATAGCGCTGAGCCCCGGCATACATGTTGTTTTCACAAAGGAAAATAACTGGCAGCTGCCATAAGGCTGCCAGATTCAGGGCCTCATGAAAAGAACCTTCATCAGCAGCGCCGTCTCCAAAAAAACAGACTGTTATGGCATTCTCATTTCTGTACTGCTGGGCAAAGGCCCGGCCCACAGCTATGGGCAAAGTTGCGCCCACTACTGTTGTGGTGCATGGTGCATTGACCTCTGGCACAGCGAGATGCAGAGTTCCACTCTTGCCTTTGTTGCAGCCTGTTTTTTTGCAGTAAATTTCTGCCATAAGCTCATTAGGGTCTGCTCCTTTGGCCAGAAGGTGGTTGTGGCTGCGATGGTTAGTGATGATTACGTCTTCGGGTTCCAGAGCAGCGCATACTCCTGAGCCCACAGCTTCCTGTCCAGTGGATAAAATCATCATGCCAGGTATTTTCCCCTGGATTTTGCAAAGTTCCACCAAAGTGTCCGAGAACTTTCTGGACAGGATCATGGTTTCAAGCATTTTAATCTGTTTGTTGTGAGGGATGTCCATTATTCCTCCTTTTAATTTCCTGGATTCCTCCGAGAGAAAAACGGGTAATATGTTCAGCAATTGTTTCAAAGTCTGTTATCAAAAGTGGCTTTTTCCCGCAACCCAACTTAAGCAAGTATTGTTAAGTTGGGGGTTAGCAGCAAAAGTCAGGCTGAAGACTGAAGACTTAAAAGTCAAGTTATCGCCACAACTTAACTATTTTTGTTTAATATGGGGTGTGGGCACAGCCGGCATTAGTGGTCTTGTGTGTTCAGAATTTTCTTGTTTTTTTTGTTACAAATTGAAGCGGTAAGTCACTACAATAAAAAATGAAGATTTCAATAGATTGCGTTTAAGATGGAAATCAGATACGCAACGTCAAAAAAAAAACATGTTGATTTACAAATACTGGACTTAGCGTTTTGTTTATGCAGGTAAAATTCTTGCGTGCAATTATGATTATGTAAGCTCCTCACCCGGGGGGAGCGGGACCGAACGTGTGAGTAACTGAAAATGAGTCTCCTCTATGGACATTGGGACAGTCCCCGCGAGGAAACGTTAAAAAGTTTGATACTGCATTGGTTTCTGGCAAAAATCGGTTTTAATGAAAAAATTTACATAGCGAGGGACAGTCCCTGTGCCAAGCGCAAAGTTCCCATCTTTGACGGAACTTTTCTGGCAAATGTGCATGAATCATAAGCAAAAATAGTAAAAACCTGAAAAATGTAAATGTCTGATTTTACTGGCAAAACGATTGCAGTTACTTGTAAGCTCTTCACCCGGGCGGCCCGGGACCGAACCTGCGAGTAACTTTACGAATCTGTCACTTTTCTGAAAATTCCGGTGTTGCCTTACAGAATATTACTTATTTGTGGCTCAAGGGCAGTACTGACGGTAGAAAACTTCATTAAATATTTGAATCAAAGGTAAGATATGTCATTCTGGTCAAAAATATTGTCTCCGTTAAAAAACAAAGCTGAAGAAAAAGAAGTAGAGATAGAAGAAACAGAGCCAACTGAGTTTCAGATGGTGGAAGAAATGATTCGTAACCTGCAAAAGCGGGAAAGACGTCAGGCTCAGGCTTTTGAAAGAATGCTTGTAGAACTTGGCTCCAAGATGGATAAGATGCAGGAACTTCTTATTTCCGGCCCGCAGTATGAGGGTTTCATGTCATTTGCTGAAAATTTTGCCATCTATTATCTGCGAAATCACGAGAAAGATCAGACTTTATGTCAACTATGGCTCAAGCTTGAAACTCTGCTCCATGAGTTGAATGTTCAACTCATCTTGGATCTTCATCAACCTTTTGATGATGTTAGACATCAGGCCTGTGATGTTCAAGTTAACATCTCTTTCCCTGAGAATACAGTAATTGAAGTAGTCCGTCCCGGGCTTATAGTGGGTCAGAAAATGGTTCGGCCGGCGGTTGTGGTGACCAGTAAAGTATCCCCTCAAGACGAGTATCTTTCAGTTATCAGGGATACGTAATGGTTCTAAAGTGTTTTTTTCCTGTAGCTAAGAATTGAACCATAAAGATACGAAGGTTACTAAGTTGAAGACATTTTTCGAGGATGTTTTTTGAAAACCGGGTAACGGTTTTGAAAAAATGCTGCCTTTTGAGTTTTCTTTTTTGTGTCCTTTGGTGTCTTTCGCGGTTCAATCTTTCTTTTTTTATGTGAGGGTTTCATAGTAAATCTAACTCATTTTTCAAATTTTTAACTTTCAGGTTCAGGAGAACGTGTATGAAGACTATTTTCGGAATTGATCTGGGAACAACCAATTCCTGCATTTCCATGCTAAAGGAAGGTAAGCCTGAAGTGATTGCCATACAGGATTCCAGTCTTGTACCGTCTATAGTGAGTTTTGAGGCGGATGAAATAATTGTTGGTTTAAGGGCCAAAAATCGCCAGCTTCTTCATCCTGAGAATACTATCAGCTCTGTCAAGCGGATTATAGGTTCTGACGAAACAGTCAAAATTGGCGAGAAGCTTTATAATCCTGAAACAATATCTTCATATATACTCAGCTTTTTGAAGTCAGAAGCAGAAAAAGTTTGCGGCAAAGAAGTGAAGAATGTGGTCATTACCGTGCCTGCTTATTTTTCAGATTCGCAGCGCAGGGCTACACAAAAGGCCGGAGAAGAGGCCGGACTTAAAGTGGAACGCATCATCAATGAACCAACTGCAGCGGCCTTATTTTATAAATATCTGCAGATAGATGAGAAGTCCGAAACCATTGAAAGCAATATCCTTGTTTATGATCTGGGTGGGGGGACATTTGATGTTTCAGTTCTCAGGGTAGGTGAGCTGAATGAAGTGCTGGCTACAACTGGTAATACCAAGCTTGGCGGAGATGATTTTGATCAGACCATAATGGAACTATGCATGACCAGGATAATGAGAGAACATGGCATAGACCTGCGAGGATACAAACCTGCTGAAGCCCGTCTTAAAGCAGCTGCGGAACAGGCCAAAATTCATCTTTCCCACCATCCTTATGCGCGGATTGAAGGAAACCTTATACCCAATCAGGGTAATGCTGAAATTGATCTTTTTTTTGAGCTGGAGCGAAGTGAGTTTGAGGAAATGATCGAGCATTATCTTGAAATCACCAAAAAAGAAGTAGGTAAAGCGTTGTCAGAATCAGGGCTTACAGCGGATCAAATTCAGAATGTTCTCCTTGTGGGAGGTTCCACCCGTATTCCAGCGGTAATTTCTTTATTGGAAGGATATTTTGGTTCATCCTGTCTGCCACCCATTGACCCAGACCTAAGCGTTGCCAAGGGGGCGGCTATTCAAGGTGGAATCATTACCGGTGAGCATATTCATCAGGTGCTTATAGATGTTAATCCTCACTCATTATCTGCAAGTGCATTGTCTTACAGTGAGCTTGTACCCAAGGTTATCTGTGTTCCAATAATTCCGCGCAATACGCAAATTCCGGTTACCAGATCGCAGATCTTTTATACAAACCACGATGAACAGCAGGTGGTAAAGGTAGAGGTGTTTCAAGGCGAGTCTAAAGAGCCCTCTGAAAATACCCTTATAGGAAGCCTTGACCTTAAATTGCATCCCAGCCCTGCTCATTCACCTATTGAAATTGAATACAGTTATGACTTAAATGGTATAATTCGTGTAAAAGTTGAGCAGAAAGGTTATGGAGCAAAACGGGAAGTTGACCTGGACAGCACCTTGCGGGGTCAATCATTTCTCGAGTTTGATTTGTCTATAGATGACGAAGATGATTTTGACCCGGACGATATGGATGATACCCAGGAGCAGGATAACCAGGTTACAAATTATATCCTCCATAAATCCTACGATACACTGAACGAACTCACTTCTGAGGCAGAAAAAAATACCTTGAAGGCCTTGATACACGACTACGAAAAGGCCTTAAAGGGTGACGATGAGGATTTAGTGGACGAGACTGAAGAAGCCCTTGTGGATTATATTGATGAGCTCAAGGAGCGGGGTGATTGATGGCTAAAAAAAGCTCACGAGCCAAAAAAAATAAAACAAGTAACCCTCTGCAGAAGCTCGAGTCAAAGCTTAATGGATATTGGAAAAAACAGTCTTGGGAGGAGTTCATAACTCTTTATGAGCGTCAGAAGGAAAAAGCCGAGAAAACCTCTGCTGCTAAGTTATGGGATTCTGCAGTTTATAACCTTTTGCTTCAGGTTACCTTTGTTGACAAAAACATTGCCAGGATTCAAAGAGCATATGCGGGATTGAGTAAATCTGAGAATTTATCTTCTGAAAATGTCCGTTGTCTTGAAGTGCTCTATGTGCTTATAAATGTTTATAATGGCCTTGGGTATCCTGGGCTGGAGGAGAAATGCTCTGATAAACTGCCTGCACCATTTGCTGCCCTGGCTTTGAAACTGAAATCTCTTCTTCAGGAAAGAAAGTCCACTCCTCTTGATGACTATTTACAGGATAAACTTAAGCGAGCCAGAAAAGGAGAAAAGCATTATGCCCGTGCCTCATGGTTTTTAAAATCGTTTGAAAGAATTGTAAGGAAAGATTCAGATATTCCCCTGCAAGTTCAGTGTAAACAACTTGATAGAGCAGCTTCAGAACTGTCTAAAGCTGCGTCTCATAACGAAGGTATTCCTCTGAAGGTTCTTGAGAATGTTGCACTGCTATCCAAGTTGTGCAGCGATATATTTGTTAAAAGTTATCATAGCCTGCAGCCAGAAAAAGCTATGAAATATCTTATTAACAAAGACTTTAAATATTCAGGACATCCTGTAGAAACAGCAACAGCAAACCTTATGCTCTGGGCCGGCAAACAAAAACTTGGCTCAAACTGGGAAATATCAATGCGTATGCTGTTGCAATCCTATATACCTTCTGTTTCAATACCCATGCCTCACTACCTGCGCGAGCAGTGTGACGTAATGACAGACTTGAGAAAACAGGGCGTAAAATCGTATTCTATTCTTCATGAATTAATAAAGCATGATGTATGGACATTAAGAGAAAAAATTGTATTTTGCATTGCAGACATAATGGTCAAAAAAAAGTATCTAAGTGAATGTATTCTTGATTTGTATGATGTTTTTGGTTTTATGATTCAGCAGACAAAGATACAAGAAATTGCAAGATATGCTGGAGAACAAATCGTTGCACTAACAACACTTGCAAAGCTTGTATCTGATTCAGGCCTGAACGAAAAGTCAATCCTGAATAATGCCGTTAAGTTTTGGCATTCAAGCCTCAGCGATTATCCATTGAATAATGTTGATACTGAGTTGGACATTCTGCTTCAGACAGTCTGCAGCACTTCTCTTTCTGATAGATACCTGCTGTCGATAATTGAGAAAAGGGCTGAAAGTAGCTCTCTGAAGAAAGACAAGATTAAATATATTGAACAGATCAATGATGTAAGGGGGCCTCTCAAGCTGACATCGGATGAAATTGATGAGGTATCCAATGATCTGTTTTATATAATTAAGTTGGAAAGTGTATTTTCTGCCTATAAATTATGTCTCGATCCAGCTGACTATCGTGAGTTGGTCCATGTTTTTGTGACTAAGCTTTTTGATATCACTTTTAAAGATGATGATGTTTTTGACTATGATTCATCAGAACTGAGTTTTTACGAGCTTGATCCGTCCTTGCTGCGAAAACTTGCAGATGATGTAGACACAGATTTTCCTCTTTTGGGTGTATTGCTGTTTTTTGGCAAAGTGCTAAAAGGCAATTTCAAAATACCCGGAAAAACCGCAAACCCTGAAGTATTGCTGCTGCATCCTCCACCTGATAAGCAGTTTTTTATGCTGCTTTTGAATATTCTTGAATGGAAGTCATCACCCTACAACAATACTTTTCTAAAAAAAGTTATTAATCATCTTGCTGAATACATCACAATCAATGAAAAATGGAGATTGTTGACATCTATTTTGAAACAGAGAAGGTTGACTGCTTTGTCTTCCAGTCTATTGGAAATTTGGGAAAATAGAGGATTTCTGCACCGAAAAGATATCTCCAAAGATTTGCAGAAAGCAATAGAAGAAGTCCGAAAAATTTTAGGAGCAAAGCAAAAAAAGAAGTCTGGAGCCAAAAAGACAGTTCGGAAAATGAAAATACGATTTTTAATGGATTAAAAAAGTGATTATGTTGCAACAAGGAAAAAAATATGTTTGAAAAAGACTATAGTGCGCTCAGGGTGTCGAGAGATGATGGTCCTGAAAAGGTTAGAAAGGCTTTTGTTAAGCTTTCCATGCGATATCATCCAGAACACTTTCCTGAAAAATATAAACGCATAAAGTCAGCTTATGACCGATTGCAAATGGACTGGGACAGTCTATTCCCAATGATTTCTGAGCTGTCAAGAGCTACATTGGATAATAACCTGAAGGTCAAGCTGATGCAGGATTATTCAGAGTCTATATCTTCGCAAGCCGATGGATATTCTGTTGATTTGGATATTTACAGCTTGGAACCCGTTCTTGCTGTTTCTAAATACAGGAAAAAGATAACCGAAATCCTTGATGAAGTCTCAAGCCAGGAAATTGAATTTAAGACGGAAGATATTTAGTAGCGCCTCACCCGGGCGGCCTGGGACCGAACCTGCGGGTGACTGTCTTTAAAGTGGAGCCTGCATCCTGCAGGCTATTAAATTCCAGGCGGCTGGAAGCCGCCTCTACATTGAAGAACTGTCACTTTTCTGGTAATTGGGACAGTCCCCGCGAGGTACTATAAAAAAAGACTGATGCTGCATTGGTTCCAGGTAGAAATTTGATTTAATGATAAAATTTACACAGCGAGGGACAGTCCCCCTCCGGGCTGTAAGCCTCCGGGCAGGAAGCTGTGCCAGGCGCAAAGTTCCCATCTTTGACGGAATTTTTCAGGCAAATGTGCATCAATCATAAGCAAAAATCGTCAAAATATGAAAACTGTAAACATCTGATTTTATTATCAAAATGATTGTAGTTACTTGTAAGCTCTTCATCCGGGGGGACCGGGACCGAACCTGCGAGTAACTAAAAAATCAGCCTTAGCACGTAAGAGATTGCCGCGCTCGAAGACTCGCTCGCAATGACACCTGAGCTGTCAGGGATGTAGTTGCTGAAAACCTTTCACCCACGATGGAGCCAAAGCGACAGAAGCAATCTGTATGGTAAAACCATAATACCTTGATTTTATTGCACATACGATTGTAGTTACTTGTAAGTAGTAAACAGTTACAGTTTTTTCCATAAATTTATCAGTCCATTGGTAGAAGAATCATGGCTGGTAACAGGGCGGTCATGGTCCAATTCCGGCTCAATTGCTCTGGCAAGCTGTTTGCCCAGCTCAACTCCCCACTGATCAAAAGAATTTATATTCCAGACCGCACCCTGAACAAAGATTTTATGTTCGTACAGAGCGATTAGTTTTCCCAGATTTCTGGGGGTCAGTTCAGGGATCATGATGGAGTTGGAAGGTCTGTTGCCGGGAAAGATCTTATGGGCCAGAAGTTTGTTTATTTTATCCGGCGGCATACCCGCAGCATTCATTTCCTGCCTTGCTTCCTCTTCAGTTTTGCCTGTCATAAGGGCCTGGGTCTGAGCCAGGTAGTTGGCCATGAGCAGCCTGTGCTGTCTGTCATTATGTTCCGGCTGTCTGGCAAAGATGATAAAGTCACAAGGCACCATTACGGTCCCCTGGTGCAGAAGCTGGTAAAAGGCATGCTGACCATTGGTGCCCGGTTCTCCCCAAATAACAGGTCCTGTTGCGTAATTTACAAAATTACCGTCCAGGGTGGAAGACTTGCCGTTGCTCTCCATTTCTCCCTGCTGAAGATAGGCTGGAAAGTCCTTGAGGTACTGGCTGTAGGGCAAAACAGCCTGGGTTTGAGCCTGGAAAAAGTTTGTATACCAGATGCTTAAAAGAGCCAGAATAATGGGCATATTGCTTTCTATGGGCGCGCTTCTGAAGTGGTTGTCCATATCATGGGCGCCCTGGAGCAGTTGTTCAAAGGAATTCATTCCGGTTGACAGAGCAATGGGCAGGCCAATGGCAGACCACAGGGAGAACCGACCGCCAACCCAGTCCCAGAACTCAAACATATTGTCAGGATTGATGCCAAATTGTCTGACCCTGTCTGTGTTTGTGGACACTGCAACAAAATGTCTCTCAATGTGATTTTCATTTTTGGCATGTTCTAAAAACCAGGACCTGGCCTGCCGGGCATTGAACATGGTTTCCTGAGTAGTGAATGATTTAGAGGCAATAATGAAAAGGGTGGTTTCCGCATCAATTTTTTTGAGGGTATTTTCAAGATGAGCAGGGTCAACGTTGGAAACAAAATGCATTTCCGGACCATCATTGTTGAAAGAGGATAAGGCCTTAGTAACCATCTTGGGCCCAAGGTCTGAACCACCGATACCAATATTGACCACATGGCGTACTTTTTTTCCTGTCCAGCCGGTCCACTCGCCATGGCGTACCTGATGAACAAAACCTCTCATTTTGTCTAAAACCCGGTGAACTTCAGGCATAACGTCCTGACCTTGTACATAAACAGGCTTATCAGCGGGGTTGCGCAGGGCTACATGAAGCACACTGCGATTTTCTGTAGAGTTGATTTTTTCTCCTGTGAACATGGCCTGGATTTTTTCTTGCAACCTGGTTTCTCTAACGAGCTCCATGAGCAGTTCCATGGTCCGGGGAGTAATCCTGTTTTTGGAGTAATCAAGAAAGATATCCTGACTTGAGAGAAAAAACTTATCAAACCGGTCAGGGTCTGAAGCAAACATATCACGCATATGCAAGTTTTTAATTTCATGGTAATGATTCTGCAGCTTTTTCCAGGATGGGCATTCATTGGGGGTAGTCATATATTTCTCCTAATTGTAACAGTATACCAGAACATATATTCTCAGGACAGGCAAAAAGGCTTAGACTTATTTCTGAATAGTTGTTAGTAAGCGATTCAATTGGACGGTCCGGGACAAAGCCGATAAGTAACTTACACCCCTCGTTCCCGGGCTCCAGCCTGGGGACGTTTTGGTCTTGCGGCTTCAGCCGCTTTTTAATTCAAGGATATACCGGCCGTGATTGCATTACGTTGAACCGTATCAGTTTTGCCCTTTAAAGGAAAGCATGAGTATGGGCCTTCCTTAATTGCGCAAAACAGATACTCTGGATCTCGAGCGCTGCCTGTTTGAAACAGAACCATTTTGATGTCGGGGCAGGTGTCCTGGTACCATATTTTTTTAAGGAGTGATTATGCGGCAATTTGTAACTTGGTCTCAACAGTTAACCATCTCATTGATTGTGATGTTTTTTATGGGTTTGATTTACTTCAGTCCTGCGGCGGCTCAGGAGTCCGGTACGTCTCAGGCTGGTCAGGTAAACATGGTCAGCATTGAAAAGCTGCTAAAAGACCTGGAAGATCCTCAAAGGCTTGAGGCATTCAAGCAAGATCTAAGGGCATTACTGCAGGCTCAGCAGGCTCTTTCCCAAGAGCCTGATTTTGAACCAAGAGGGCTTGTGGGACAGTTGATGAGTCTGGCTACAGATTACGTTCAGGATGTGAATAAAATAATTTCAGACGCTGGAAGCAATGTCCTGGAAATTCCAACTGTAGTTCAGGACATTGTTGAACAGGCTCAGGATCAGGATGTGCTCAAGTCCTGGGCGGAAATGCTGGGCAAGGTTATTCTGGTGCTTCTTGCAGGATTGCTGGCGCAGATAGTTGTTTCAAGGCTCCTTTCCAAGCCGCGTAAAGCCTTGGAAGACAAGGAGGCTTACAGCAAATTATACAGACTGCTTTTAATGGCTGGGAATACGCTTCTGGAGGTTGTCCCCATTGCCGCTTTTGCGGGTGCAGCCTATGGCCTGTTACCCTTACTGGATCCTGAGCCTGTTACTCAGCTTGTAGCACTGACTCTAATTAATGCCAATGTGCTGGTCCGGCTTATTCTGGCTTTTGTCAGACTGATGCTGGTCCCCAATGCACCGGGTTTGAGATTTTTGCCCATAGACAATGAATCTGTGCAATATCTCTATATCTGGTCACGCAGGGTTTCCAGAATTGGTGTTTACGGATACTTTATTCTTGAAGCAACCTTGATTATGGGGCTTTCAGAAGGACTTTACCTGTTTCTGCTCAAGGTCTTAGGCCTGGCTGTTACCTTAATGTTTATAATTTTAATCCTGCAGAACAGGGCGGAAGTTGCCAAATGGCTCCGTGGTTCTCAGCCTGAAATTGGACAAGATCAAACACCTGAATCTGACGATAAACTCAGCTTGCTGAAAAAAGCTAAAGCCGTTGGTGCTCTGCGTAAGCGTCTGGCGGATTTCTGGCATGTTGGAGTCATTTTGTTGATAGTGGCCATGTATGTTGTCTGGGCGCTGGAAATTGAAGGTGGTCTGTTTTTTGTTGCCAAAGCAGTTGTTTTGACCTTTATGGTTATTGCGTTGACCCATCTTGTCATCAAGCTTACTAAGCGCGGTCTGGAAAATCTTTTTAAAATAAGTGAAGAATTGAAGCTTGAACACCCACAATTAGAGGCCAGAGCCAACAAGTACCTTCCATTACTCAAGTACAGCATCAAAACCATTATTTATCTTGTGGCCGTCTTTTCTGTCTTACAGATCTGGGGCATGGGTACCATGAGCTGGGTAATGTCTCCGCAGGGAGGTGCCATTCTTTCCAGTCTGCTGGTTATCTTTTTGATAGGTGGCGGAGCTTTTTTGTTCTGGGAAGTTTTCAGCTTTAAGGTTGAAGAGTATCTGACTAAGGAAAAAGAGGGTGATCAAACTGGTAAGGTAAATACTCGGGCACTTACATTGCTGCCTCTTTTAAGTAATGTGGTGCGCATTGCCCTCATCCTTGTAGCGGGAATGAGCATTCTTTCGCATCTTGGAATAAATATTGCCCCGTTGCTGGCTGGTGCCGGTGTGATTGGTCTGGCTGTTGGTTTTGGAGCCCAGACACTTGTCAGGGATGTTATAACCGGCGCATTTATCCTAATGGAAGACTCAATTGCAGTGGGTGACTGGGTTGAGGCTGGAGGATATGCCGGAACTGTGGAGCACTTGACGATTCGTACCTTGACATTGCGCGATCTGACAGGTGCTGTGGCGGTGATTCCTTTTGGTGATGTGACTGCTGTCAAAAATAACAACAGAGACTATGGGTATGCTTTGGTTGATGCAGGGGTTGCTTATAGAGAGGATTATGGCCAGGTGGTGCAGGCTCTTCAGGATGTGGCTCTCGAGCTTCAGGAAGATGAAGTATGGGGTCCGGATATAATCGGCGAACTTGAAGTCTTTGGTCTGAATAATCTGGCTGATTCAGCAGTTGAAGTCAGAGTAAGGATAAAAACCAGACCCATGCGTCAGTTTTCTGTGCGTAGGGCGTTTCTTGAGCGCATGAAACGAATATTTGATGAACGTGGCATTGAAATTCCATTCCCTCATCAGACTATCTGGTTTGGCGTGGACAAAGATGGATCAGCGCCTCCTATGCGTCTTGTTAAAGATGAGCAGGTTCATGATTCAGAAACAAAAGCCATTGAGACGACATACAGTCAACCTGAGCATGAACCTGAAATAAAATATGCCTCAGAGTCTGAAGCGTCCGCTGATGTGGTGCGTGAGTTGGAAGAATCTGAAGAAGAAAAGAAAAAAATAGAGGGACATGAGGAGGACCATGACCAGGAGGTTAGCAAGGAAAAACGAGGTGATGTCTAATGCTGGCTGTGCCTTTGGCCTTAGGCTGAAGGCCTAAGGCCATAAGGCTGAAGGCTGAAGGTTGGAGGTTGGAGGCTGAAGGTGGAAGGTTGGAGGCTGAAGGTTGGAGGCTGAAGAATAAGGATCTTGGGCATCATTGCTCTTTCAAGGTTATAAAACTTGTAAGCTTCTCACCAAGGCGCGCCCGGGACAGAACGTGTGAGTAACTTATCCCCCTCGTTCCCAGGCTCCAGCCTGGGGACGTTTAGTTCTTGCGGCTCCAGCCGCTTCTAAGTAACTAAAATCAAATTATCAACAAAATCAGACGGTTATAGTTTTCACAATTTTAAGATTTTTACATATGATTGATTCTCAATTACCAGAAAAGTTCCGTCAAAGATGAGAGCTTTGCGCCTGGCACAGGGACTGTCCCTCGCTGTGTAAATTTTTTCATTTAAGCAAATTTTTCCAGGAACCAATGCAGCATCAATCTTTTTTATAGTACCTCGCGGGGACTGTCCCAATTTCCAAATATGGGACTGTTCTTCAAGGTGGAGGCGGCTTCCAGCCGCCTGGAGTTAAATAGCCTGCAGGATGCAGGCTCCACTTTAAAAACAGTTACTCACAAGTTCGGTCCCGGTCCGCCCAGGTGAGGAGCTTCTTAACATCAAAACCTGGATTCCGGCTTTCGCCGGAATGACAATAAAGAGTAATAGTTTGCTTTAACCGTCACCCCGGACTTGATCCGGGGTCCAGTTTTTTGAAGTTACTTGTAAGCTACTAATACTCTTCTGCAGAGGTACTAACTAACCATTTGGCCAAGCCATGCTTTAACTTCTTTTTTCTGGTTTTCGGAACAATAGAACTGTGCAGTCAGCTGAGCATTGTTTATGATTTCCTTAAGTTCTGGTTCATGCATTCGAGTCTGGATGATTGATTTTTCCAGATTCAGAGCAGCACTGTATACATCACCATCAGCGCTGAAAAATCCGTTACCCTTCCATGGTACATCACGCAGACTGATTTCAGGCAGGTAGTGGTTGTTCTGACCGCGCATATAATCCCAGCCTCCAAATCCGGCAAACCCTACAACCAGGCATCCACTGGCCATAGCTTCCAATGGGGGCAGTGGACAGCCTTCGGGAAATCCAGTGGCCAGGAAAATATGGCTTTTTTGCAGAAGAGCGGCCACCTGGTTGTGTTCAAGACCGTGGATGTAAACCCATTGGACATCTGAAAGACCTGGATTTCTGGAAAGTACAAAGCGCTTGATCTGCTTGATTAGCGCTTTATTTTTGCGTGGCATGCACGCTACCTGGATTTTTTCAGTTTTTTTTGATTCAGGAGCCAGGAAAACATTTTGATCAATATATGGTCTGATTATGTTGCAATTTCTGCCTGTGGCTGCATGAATAAACTGACGCACCGGATCAGAGACTGCGATAAAGTCAACGTTCAGGTCATTCCAGGAAATATTATCCGGCAGCGCACTGAATAAATATGCCCAGTTCTGGCAATAGACAAAACACCTCGCTTTGGATTTTAAGCCCAGAGCAAGGGCGTTGGGCCATCCTTCAGGTACAATGAAAATGTCTCCTGCTTTAAACCGCACTTCTGATCCTGTGACAACCTTAAAGCCCATCTCGCTGAGATAGGGGACATGATCCCTGTCCCAGGCGCAAAACTCCACGCTGACTGCCAGCTGGCGAAGAGTTTTTCCCAGCTGGACAAGAACCATCATTCCTCCGGTAGTAGTGCCGGCCGGAGGATAGAAAATGATAATTTTCATAATTATTGCCCCTGCGAGCTAATTGTCATCAGGGTCTGCAAGCAGCTGTAAAATGTTTCCGAAAACATTGAAGAAATATCCAGCATTAAATTCCCTGCTTGTCACTTTATCAAGATCCGGCCATTCTGGTGGCGAAAAACTCAAGCTGGCCGCATCACCGTAGTTAATTTTCTGTATTTTTACACCACTGATTTCAAGCCCTTCAAGTTTACCGGCTTTATTTAAGATAAATTTGCTGGTACTCATGCCTTTTGGGGTGCGTGCATCAGGCATGTGCAGGTTGAAAACTGTACCATAATCGTCTGTTTCAATCTGGCCTGGCAAATATCCGGATGTAATGGTATAATTTAGCAGCTCATGTGCACCTTCCTGGGTTGTTAGAAAGGGTGACTCCAGAAATGACTGGTTGCTCAGGGCCATGTCCTGGAAATCGTTAACAAGGTTCAAGGCAAGATTGAATTGAAATTTGTCATTTCTGTCCTGAAAAAGATCCAGATTTAAGGATGGTAAGGGGCCGGGTTCAAGAGCGTGATGGATTGTATCATTACCTCTGACAAACAGTAGTGATTCCTGCGGGCTGGATTTATAGGCAAATTCCAAGTTATTATTGACTCGCAGCTGGGATTCAAAAAAATGATCAACCATGTTCATGGCCATATAAAGTGCTGCCACCGTATTATATCCCTCTGGTGTGTACAAAACAGAAACTTCCAAAGCGTCAAGATCTGAAATGGAATCAGTAAGTTTAAGCAGGGCGCTGGTATAGGTTTCTAAGCGTGCATCGTACTGCTGCACGGCCTGTTGCAGCACTAAGGCCTGATTCAACCAGGGGCTGTCTGGATAATCTTTGCCAATCCGGGCAATTGAGGAAAGCGCCTGATCCCGTTGATGCATGGCAGCCTGGCACCATGCGCGTTGGAACAGGATTTGGTCGCCGTTGTGGTCCAGGGATTGCTTTTCAAGCAGTATAAGAGCATCGGAAAACCTCCTGGCTTCAATAAGAGCTTCAGCAACAACCTGGCGCATGGCAGCGGTTTCTAATTCGTCATCTGACAAGCTGAATAAAAAAAGATTGCGCAGAAAAAGTGCGCTGTGCTGGGATGACTTATCATGCAAGGCAAGGATTTTGTCCTGCACAGACTTTTGATCATCTGCAGCAATTGCTGATATTTCAGCAAGTTCAGCATTTCTTGTGAGCATTGGTTCAAGTGTGTTCAGAAAGCTCTTTTGGGCATCAGTCTCGCCTGCTGCCTTCAGCATATATGCTGATTTAAGCACAAAATCAGGATCACTCAGCAGCAAGTCACCAAAGTCATCTAAGGCATAGCCAAGTCCATGGACAAAACGCGGGATAAAATCAGCTTGCGGATCAGAAGCAAAATCATCAAGAAGCCTGGAGAGAAGACCACGGTAAGCATCAGCATCACTGAATGTGCTTCTAAAATAGTTGCCTTGCAGACTTTGAGGGTAATCAAGAGCAAGCACTTCTTCCATTTTGGCTTCATACAGGCTGTGCTGAAAAACAGCAGCTACCATGTACAGATCAAAAGCTACCCGTGGAGACATATGTGAATCAGGATGCTCTGCAAGAAAGTCCATGGCCTCCAGAGCAAAACTTTCCGGATCATTTTGTTTGAGATAGCTTTCCGGGGCAGGATAATTTTTTTGGGCAAAAGCAGTGGACAGAAGAACAACTAACAACACAGAAATACACGAGACAATAACCAGCTTTCCATTTTTCATAAGTATTTCTCCCAGAGGATAAAATAGTTTACAGTGTAATGCTTCCGGCTTAAGGATTTGTTACCATATCATCATATGATAAATAAAAATTACTGGATGAGCAAGAGACTATTGACACACCTTAAGCATGGTTTTTAAGTTATAAGATATGAATACCAATGAAATTCTTTTTTCACTGATTATTCCCAGTCGTGGAACCAGACCGGTTGCTCTTGAGCAGGCTATTGTAAGTGTTTTAAAGGCTGCGGATAATGCCGGGCTAAACCATGATCAGTTCGAAGTGCTTATAGGTTTTGATGGTCAGAAGGGTGAGAGGGTTGTTACAGAAAATAATGTATATTACTATGATCTTCCAGAGGACAAAAATTGGGGTAATGGAATAAGGAATATCCTTCTCAAAAGGTCAAAAGGCGAAAAGGTAGTTTTTCTTGATGATGATAATGAGTTAACCAGTTCTGCTTTTCAGATATACCTGCAATATTTCAAGGCAGAGTTGATCATTGCCAGGATTGATGTCAGCAGGGCTTTTGCTTGTGAATATCTACCTCAAGATGTTCCTGGCAGGTCACTGGTCAGGCAGGGAAATATTGATCCTTTATGTCTGTGTCTTTCCAGAGAACTGGTGGTGGACAGATGTGGAGGCTGGAAGAGTAGTGGTGGCTATGAAGCAGATTACCTGAATATGCTGAAATACTACAGAAGGGCAAAGACTGTTGAAGTGGTTACAGATATTGTCGGTATTTATGACTCGGGACAGGGCCTTGACAAAAAGGGTATTAATTTCAGGCAAAAGCAGCTTTTTGACAGTGGTAAAAAGTCGCAGGTTATTCACTGAAACGTAGAATATTTTCTTTCATCAACTTTACAGCCTCTTCCATCAATCCTTCATTTTTAAGTATAGTAACAGCTTCCATCAATGCTTGTTTATCCCATATAAAAAATAGCTGGTCTATTGGGTAAATTAAAGTGTCTAAGGCAGTGAGGCTTGTGAGCCCCATATTAGTAACAAATATATCTAAGTTCTTAAGTATTTCCCCATTGTAAATTTCTGGAACAGCCTCAACGCTTGCCCTCAGGACAGGCAGTGGAATCATAGCGCAGGATGAGGGGAGTCCGTCATTGACTTCTGCCTTGCCAATGCACAGATTTAGAATGGCAACGGACATTGACTTGCAGAGGACAGGGAGCTTTGTGTCAGAAATAGTGTTTTCAAATGTAGAGCGGATTAGGTTTATATCCTGGACAGCCTTAACCAGTCCTGTGCCCTGGTTCCATAAAAAATGATTGTTCAGCCACTTGAGCCAGTTGTCGGGAAAGTGCCAGCCTGGATAAAGAAAGACAGCCATGCTTCCTCTTGCCATGGCAAGAGATTGCTTAAATTTTACTGTCTTACAACCATTAGCCATAATGGAGTATTTTGAATTTTCCAAGGAAAAAATATCTAAGTCATTTTCACTAACTGGAAAAATTTCAATGGAATGTTGACTTGATTTATTTGAGATTTCCTCAAGAGTAGCTTGCACAATGCTACTATCATGACTTTCATCAAGTAGAAGAAAGATTGAATAGCTTTGTTGTTGTCTTGGGATATATTTTTTTTGATCAATCCTTGAATAGATTGCTTCTCCTGCTCTCTTTGCGCTCTGCCCATCCTGCCCATAATCAAGTTCTTCAATATACATCTTGCGTTTATTGCTGAGCATATTAGGATTATCCAGAGCTTTTTGCACTTCGTGCTGCAGTTGACTGAATGTATCTGCCTCTTGAACTGCATCTCTAATTCTGTATTCAATATTATTGGGGTTAAAAGCTGGATATTCTTCGAGCTTTGGATTTTTATACAGAACCACTGGTTTGTTTAAGAACATGAATTCAATGAACATGGATGAAACATCACTGACCATAACATCTGCTGCATGCATCATTCCGCTGTAATCAGTGCCATCTAAATAAATTATATCAGGGTGCTCCCTGGCCATATTCTGGTACATCTGAACCCAATGCGGGTCTGTCATATGGTGAAGCTTAACCATCACAATGCGGTCCGGTCCAGTCAGTTCAGATATTTTATCCTTGATCACAGGAATGGCTGAAAGCTCTTCATTAAAAGTTGGCGCAAAGAGAATAATTTTTTTTTCCGGGTCTATGTTCATGTCCATACAGAATTTGCTCTTATCTACAGCATCTGGACCAAAGAGCATGTCGGATTTAATGTACCCGGTTACTTCAATGGGAATGAATACATTATCTTCAAGCCTTCTCTTGTGCCACGGTCCGGGTACACATAGCAGCTCTGAAAGGTTTTCACGTTTTGTGACATTGCTTCTGCAATAGTACAGCCCTTTACATATTAATCCATGTCCTACGTTTACTACTCGATTGATGTGGGGTATTCTCAAGTGGCAAACATCAGCAACGACTGCAATTTTTGCCTGTATTTGTGAAGTTTCGTGGCAAAACATACCCTTGTGATTAAGCTTTTGAACATCGCTTTTGCATAATCCAACTCCTGATTGATCTTCACTAGTAGGAGCATAAGGTGGAGAGGAGAATATCAACTTAAGATGAGGGTAAGTTGTTTGCAGGAAGTCGTGAATGGGCTCCAGGTAAGGGAGGTGGAGGCTTCTTTCTGCATAAAACAATATATCGTACTCTTGCTTCAGGTCTGGAATATAACTCACAATTTCACCGTTCTTTATTTTTTCGAATAACAGACAGTTTTTGTTCTCTTTCCACTGAAGGGGCAACTTTGACAAGGTCAGAAAGACATTTTTCTGCCAGCATAATCTTATTCATCTTGATGTATAATTCAGCCAGGTCATCCATAATTTGAAAATTTCTGACATCAAATGGATTGAACTGTAATGCTTTGTGAAACATCATTTCAGCTTCATTGTATTCAGTATTTGTGCATAGTTTTTTGGCGGTATTCCAGTAATGATTATCGTTGTGGTCATACATTATAAAGCTTTTTTCACCTGATTTGCAAGTATGATAATCAGTGTTGATCAGATCTTCATTATAGTATAAATGTTCATCGCACGAGACTTTATTTGACCATAGTCTGAACAATAAATTCTCGTTATCCTTTGTTCTTTCGAACCTGCCAGGAGTTTTGCTTTCTAAATGATAAACAACAGATTTTGGGCAATAAAAACAACTATATCCTGCCTGAGCATACTTCAGGCAAAGGTCAATGTCTTCAAAACCGTTTATAAAGCGTTCATCAAACATGCCAACCTCAAAAAAAAGGTGTTGGTAAGTCAACATGCATGCTGCGGTTATGGCCTGAAATGACCTTTCTTTATTAACTGCGGGATGATTTGAGTGTAAGCCTTTATATATATGCCATATTGTTTTTTTGCGGGTAAAGACAACTCCTGCATGTTGGACAGTGTTATCCGGGTATAATAGCTTTGGGCTGACAGCAGCACATTTTGGGTGTCGCTTCAGGCATGTATTAAGGTTATGCAACCAGTCTTCAGTAACAATGGTATCATTATTTAAAAATAACAATAGTTCATTTTGGGCTGCTTTTGCACCCTGGTTACAAGCTTTGGCAAAACCCTTGTTTGTCAGATTTTTGATCAGCTTAATTTGCCCTTGAGTATGAAGGCTTGTCAGGTAAGAAGATGATCCATCAGTGGATCCATTGTCAATAATAATAATTTCAGAATGTTTCAGGTCTGTATGTTTAAGAATGGAATCAACACATTGTCTGGTGAGCTTAAGGTTGTTATGTACAGGTATAATCAAGCTTGTTGACATTTTTGGTTTAGCGTAAATTGAATTTCTCCGGAGATACCTTGGGGAGTCTTTTATTGTTTGATAAGGATAAGCAAACACATCAAGGGCCATTAAAGGATTGATTCCGGATTTACTTTGTACTTCAGACAATTTTTGTAAATATGAATCAATAGATATGTTTTTAGTTGCCACAAGATTCATTGTGGTATAGTTTTTTTTACTGAACATCATGCATGGAGAGTCAATTTTTTTGTTTAATATACTGGAACCTATGAGAAACCGATTAAGCATGAATGATTTTTCTGAATAAGGAAGGTGCTTTTTTTCATCAAAAAACTTATCCATTACAGCCTTGTATCCATTTTCTGGATGCATTGCCTGTACAATAAAGACATTGTCGTTCCATTTAAAATGGTTGTATAAGAATTTAAGCCATCCAGGTGGCAAGGCTGTGTTAGGCTTGATCAGAGCTATATGCTCATGTTCTGCTTTATTAACGGCAATGTTAAACACTTCAGCGTCAGGATGCTTGCATTCAATCCACCTGGAAGATAGTCTTGTAAGTGATGGAAGTTCAGGCTTTGGTCCGGCCATGATTACTTCTAAGTCAAATCCTTTAGTCGAGGCGCTGAAGTTTTCCCAGAACAGTAAAAGTTCTTTTTTCTCTGGCATATGATCCCAGATAACAACAACTGAAAATTTTACCGGATAAGCTGTTTTCAGGTTGTCAATAACAGCCTGAGTAGTTCTTTTTACAGAATATCCATCTTGCCCATAACAAAGTTCACGGCTGCATTTTCTTCTCAACTCTGAAAGTCTGTCAGGATTTTTCAATTCTTTGTGGATCGAATTTTTCAGGGATTGAAAGTCCTTAACTACAACGCAGGCTTTTCTTGCGTCGTATTCGATATCTTCTGGATCATAATGGATAAAATTTTTTCTAAGGGGATTTTCTACCAGTACAATAGGCTTGTCTAAAAGCATAAATTCAACAAAGGCAGAAGAAACGTCACTTATGAGGAGGTCAGAGGCTGTGAGGCAAGGTGTCAAATCCTGGTCTTCAATAAAAGTACAAAACGGATTGTTTTTGGTCTCAGTTTTATAATAATTGGCCCAATTTACATCTGTCATGCCGTGCAGCTTGATAATCAAATGGTTATCATTTCCTGTTAGTTCAAAGATCTTTTCCTGGACTACAGGAATAGCAGACAGTTCCGGGTTATAGGTAGGTGCAAACAGGATGATGTTTTTTTTGGGGTCAATGTTATATTCCTGACAGAACTGGGATCTATTCAGGGCGTTTAGCCCGAAAAGTTTGTCAGATTTTATAAATCCTGTGGTTTCAATGGGGATGAATACATTTTTTCTTAATTTTTTTTTATGAATTGGACCGGGAACGCAAATCAGATCTGCCAGATTTTCACGTCTTATAATTGGACGATGAGTATAGAAACACCCTTTGCTGATCATTCCATGGCCCACATTTATAATCCGACCGCAACCCCGTAAATATATGGCAGCATTGATGTCCGAGACCAAGGTTGCATCAGGACCAAATCCAGCAGGATCTTTTATAAATTTGGATTTGCCAGCCAGCCTTTGGATGGTTGATTCATCTAAACCACAGCCGGGCAGATCCGTGGTTGAGGACCTGTAAGGTGGAGCACTGAATGCAAGATTGATTTCCGGATAGTTTGTCTGAAAATAATCATGTACAGGCTCAAGATATGGCAGGTGCAGGTTTCTTTCTACAAAAAAAAGGATTTTTGTCTGATTCATATTCATCAAGATTTCAGGAGCAGGCTCTTTTTATGTTTTTGGCTTCTATCAGTTCCAGTGGAAGGCCGTTTTGAGAAATTTTAATGTTTTTTTTACGCAAGGTTAATATTGGTTCAGTTCCTTTCTCAGATTGATTAAACATGTTTTTGGCCTGTATGAGATCATCTTCAAAGTCAACTTCAATGCATCTGTAATTAGAAATATCCAGAGCCTTAAACCTGATGCCTTCAGACATGGCCAGCTCCATACCCTTTTCAAAATAGTCATCATCATGACAATGTTTCAAAGCCCGTATGAATTTCTGTATGTCATTTTTTTGAATCTTGTTCACCCCGACTGCCTCGCCTAAGGGATTTTTGACTTCTTTGGATATGCTGTCAATGAAACCCTGTTCGTTTTCAGTATATTTTACTTCCTCCTGACCGCATTTTTTGCGGTCTACAGCCACAGTATTATATGGAGAGCCAACAACATCTCTAACAACCTGGGGATCAAAGACCACATCTCCATTAACCCAGACAACGTCTTCGTAAACATTTTCAAGGGCGCATAAAAGGCTCTTTGATGTGTTTGTAATGTAATAAAATGGGTTATATTTGTAGAGAGCTTCCGGGTATTGCTCCATGATAAGGGTTTTTTTGAAACCTACTACCACAATTATTTCTGAAATACCCGCTTCCCTGAAAATTCTGATCTGTCTGCCCAGGATGGGCTCTCCACCAGGCATTTGAGTCAGGCATTTGGGGAATGGTCGACCTAATCGACTGCCTACACCTGCGGCAAGGATTACTGCTTTCATGGGTCTGCTCCTGCTTTTTGATTTTTTACCTAAATATAAGCAATAAGAGTGCCATGGTGGGTTGGTTAAAACTATGATCAGGCTTCAGGTAATTTTTTGAGGGATCAATCATGCCTTACGTGGTAAAAATAATTGTTGCGTGGTTTCGGTTGGCTGTTTGCAACAGGCAGGCTAAATTTTAAGAATTGCATAGAAGCCTTATTGATTTCCCTGCAAAAAGTCAAAAAATGAGGCGACTCGGCAAAAAGTATCTTCATAACTCTTTGTTTTTACTGACTCCTGACCACTGTCTCCTGACACCTGCGACTGCAAAAACAGGTTTTTGCAGTCGAATCCTTATTCTTTGTAGAAGTGGACGCCTGCTGTATTTCGTAAGGATGGTCTTAGATGTTATTTATTCCAACGAGGCTAACCTCCCGGAACCTGTTCACATTACAATTTTTTGTCACCCCCTATGATTCAGCAAGTCCGCTCACAAGTCTGGCAATGTTGTCCGAGGCATCTCCATTGTATTTGTTGGCAAAAAGCTGGTCAGTATACCTGGTCCTGATTCCAGAAAGTTTTTCAGGGTATTGCAAGCATTCCTGAACAGCATCTTTTAACTGGTCAGAACGGGTTATCTGTAATCCTATGTCCCTCCAGGCAAAATCAATATCTTTGGGGTTAAAGTGTTCGTAGTCCTTCCAGGCCGGATTGTTGAAGAGCACCAAGGGCTTGTCTAAGGCTGCAAACTCCATCATTGCTGAAGAAACATCAGAAACCATTACATCTGCTAAGGCCAGGAATTCTGTAATATTTTGTCCAGATATAAATACTATTCGAGGATCTTTGTGCACCAGTTTTTGAGCCGCTAATCTGTGTCCTGGCTTGCATCTGGAGTGCAGTTTTATAAGCAGCATCGTCTGATCGGTCATTAAAACCTGGTCCATGTTTTCCAGTAGATAATCAAGAGATGTCAGTTCCTGGTTATAGGTGGGCGCGTATAATATATATGTGTAACTTTCGGGTAGATTGTAAAGCCTGCATACTGCTTTCTTGTTGATTCTGCCATTAAAAAGATTGTCCAGCTTAGGCATTCCTGTAGCCATTACAGGGCTGCTGATTATGCTTTCAAGCATCTGCTGGTGATATGCACCGGGTACGCACACCATGTCTGCGTTTTCTTCCTGTTTAGCCCTGGCTGAATCAGTATAGTATATGCCCTTGCTGAGCACGCCGTGTCCTACATGAACCATTTTGCCGCATCCGTGCGGGTAATAAGAGTCTGGAAGGATAGTTACGTCGGGGAAAAATTTCTGGGGGTGAAAAGTAACATATTCCTTAAAGGTCTTTAAAAGTCTCAGATCGCTTTCTTCAAAGCCTGCGGAAAAATGTTTATATTTGGGCATTGCTGCAAACCCGAATTGATGGTTCGGATATTTATTCTTCATTTTTGAATATATGGGACTCAGAATCGGGATGTGCATTTTATCAAAACAATAAAAAAGAATCCTTTTTTTGTTTTGCGGGTTTGTTTTTCTATGTTTTTTTGCAGATGAGATATTATTGTATTTGTGAATATAATGATCAGTAATTCTGTCTATATCGTACTCAAAGTTGTCTAAAGAAATGTTGAGATTTTTTACCCCAAATTTTTCATATGTTTTTTTTACTCCTGATGTTAAGGAATCAATGTTATCTGCTATTTTAAATATTTTTTTCAGATAGCCGGTTCGACTTTTTTTGTGATCCCTGACTGGAAACAGTAGTTTATTTTTTTTGTGATCAGGTATGTATTTATTTAAGAAGCAGTGAACGCACTTTTCATTACTTTCCGGACCTGTGCATTCTGAATCATCAGAAGCCAAGTCATAATTTTCTTCACACAGAAACCAGAAATCGCAAAGAGTAAAAAATATTTTTAACCCATGCTCTTTGGCTGATTCTACTGGGGCGACGGTTAATTCTCCTACAGTAAAAATATGGAGGATGTCATAACTGTTTTTGATGAAAATTTTTTCAACTTCATGTGACACATGTTTTGAGCGTACAGCATCAAAAGTGAATAATCTGGGTTTGCTGTTGATTGTTAAGATGTTCAGTGCGGACGATTTTTTTTTATCGGCAATATTGACAGCCGTTGAGCTTGGAGGCAAACAGAGAATATCAACTTTGAATCCAGATTTTTTATTTATTTTTTCTGCAATTTTTTCAATAAATTGTGCGTTGCAGGATTGTGGAGTCTGCAAGAAATCATGACTTACAAAGAGGATATTCATATTGTTTGGTGGGCTATAGATATAATTATGAATTTAGACCGTTATGTACGATAATATTGAATTCTTTGCCAAGAATCTTTAATGCCTTTTCTTCTTTCTGAGTATATATATCTTCGTTGTCCAGTGCTTTATGTCCCTTAAAATGCTGGAAATGATCTCGCAGATTAACATGGACACACTTAAATCCCATATGTGAAATGTCTCTGAACCAGGCTACACCAGTATCCAGAATGTTTGCTCCGGCCAACCTGAAAGCCCCAAGAGGAAAGGCCCTGCCATAGGGGATGGTTATTTTTCTGGCTTTCTTCAGGTTAATAAGTGCTGCCCATTCACTGACCCTGCATTCAGGCAGCGGCCATGGCTTTTCACGGAATTCATGACCAAATCTGGGCACATCATAGGGACGTTTTTTTATTCCTTTTGCAGCATAGATTTGCTTCAGTTCATCCAGACTTGGTCTATAATCCTGGTAATTTTCAGGTTGGCACTTGCTTAATTGACGAGCAGGGCAGTTCCAGCACTGGCCGACTTCACCCGCCGCAATATTATTCCCTATAGATTCAAGCAGCAGACCTATTACGTCGCCTTTGTAATAGCAGTCGTTATGAGTCAGGAAAATGAATTTTTTGTCAGATTTTTCCCAGCCATACTGGTATCGGATGGAGTGTCTATATTGCTGGTCCTTGAGATAGCTGGTATTGATTGTAGATCTGTAAAAAAAATGCTTGGGCTGGAAATAAACAATTCTGTCTTCAAGCTCTGACATGACCAGACTGTGGTCAACAGGCACGTACCCGGCACGCTGAACATTTTCTTCTATGAAGTAAATTTTGTCAATGTGCTTGCCAGAATGCTTCAACAGACTGTAAAGGGTGAGGGCAGTCTGAAAGGGCTTCTGGCATACGTTGATAATGCAGTCAGTGTTTTTCATATGTAACTATTCACCACAACAGGCAGCCTGCCTGGTGCTAAGGTTTATAAAAGGGGGGCATTACCCGTTTCAAAAAACTTTAAATCGGGAGCATTACGCGTTTCTGACAACTGAAAAAATTGATGTGTTTGTCACAGGCTTTTTTGGGGTTAAAAGCGGTTTATCATGGCTTGGCACGGGGACTGTCCCTGGCTTCGGGACTGTCCCCTATCTGGTTGTCAGAAACGCGTAATGCTCCCTGCAGATACTTTAAATCCGAGTTGTATGTCATAGCTGTTTCGGGGTATAAGCCCGATTTTTTACAGCTTGACTCGGAGATTTTCTCTGGCTTCGGGACTGTCCCCAGTTGACTTTTCAGAAACGGGTAATGCTCCCGAACATACTGAAGGCTCAAAATTGATGAAAGTTTAGCAATTTATCCAGAGTAATAGTTTAGTTTTTTTCTAAGGAAAGCATGGGACAGGCACCTCTGCCCTTGTTTTTTGTTGATGTAAAACACAGACTCAATAAAACAAGGGCTGGGAGAGCCAGTCCCCCTCCGGGCTGTATGCCTCCGGGCAGGAAGCCGTGCCACATGCAAATGGCTAAACTGTTACTATCCAGATATTCTTTTGTTTTTTGCTAATATAATAATGCTTTCTTCTGCGTTTTCTTGTCCAGGTGGGGGTATGGGCCTCACTGTTTTGAAAAATTTCGATAACTCAGTTAGAAAAAGATCTATGTTATAGTTTTTTTGTAAAGATCCGGTTTTTGGGATACATTCATCCATACCATTAGGCTTAAATTCTGTAAGTAAAGCATTGCTTGTACGATTTGCTAACAACTTTGCGATAATTTCCAGCCTGTAACAGCCTATAAAAAATAAAATGTGCGTCAGATCAATTGCTAAAACTAAATCTGGCATATTTCCAGGAAGGTACTCAGCTGATGCCAAAACTGTTTTTGCTTTGAGCCCATCATAGAGTTTCAGATTTTCGTAACACATACAAGAAAAACATTCATCCTCACCTACTGCTAATACTTCTGCCCCGGTCTGAGCTGCCAATATAGATAAAACGCCCAGGTTGGAACCAATATCGAGGACTGTTTGGGGCTTAAGCCCAATTAATATTTTTTTGATTATGTCAATTCTTGTGCTGTTTTGATGCCTTCTGAAATTATTCAGGTCTATCTTTTACTCCTTATCTTGCTTAAACAGGATTCATTATATTTGTTTAGGTATAAATTTTTGCAAAATTTAAAGCTTATGTTGTTAATTAAGTGTTCAATTTGATTTATGTTATCAATTGCCTTATCGCTATTGACATTTAATTGTTTATTTGTGATATAATAGAATTCTCGTTCAGTGCAATGATATTTGGAAAGATATCTTGAAATTCTTGCTAAACTGATAGAGTGTTCTCTGATCATTAATGGATACAAATAATCACTTATTATATCACGTGTACAAAATTGCTGCTTGTCATTGAGTGATACTATGCTGCCAATATCACACCACTTAGGTGTACAGTTTTCTTGGAATATTATATTTTTAGTGTGGCCATCTTTAAGCATTAAGTCATGCCTAATTAAAAATTTTGTAAATCAATAACTTTTTTTGCAGCATCTTTCAACATTAATGGGTTCCAGTTAATTGAGTCAATGTTGAAAAATTCAGTTTCCTGCATCAAAACTAATGGAAATTTGTCAATAGTATAGTTTGTAATTGTTGTTTCAGGGATAATTTTTTTTTCTATTAGCCCATCAATAATTCCACTTTTAAACAAGTTCAAAGTGTATTCCATAGCATTAGGATAAATGGCCTTGTAATATTTGTTGTTATATTTAAAAGTTTTGGAAATATTGTCTAAAAAACGAAAACCAATCCATTCAACATCAGAAATATTTATTGTCTTTTGGGGCTTAAGTTTAGGGTACGTCGAGCCTGCACTATGATAGCTGTTTATTTTCATATTTTCATCTTGACCAGATGCACATATTTTTCTTGTCACAATTGTCTGTCAATGCTTGATTGTCAGACTATTCGACGTCCAAGTCCCTTTGTCAAGCCTCAGTTTGATCTTTGATTTAATGGCCAGCGGAACTGATTTCACTTGGGCTGGTGACTGGGGCCATCATCACTCGCTCTACATCTGAATACAGCCAAAGTGCCATCATGACACCTCTATGCGAGATCAGTCTTACCTTGAGAAAATTCTTCACAAGTAGCTCATTTACAGAGCCCATAGACGCTCTTTATATTTTTTTGAACACAGATCTGAAACTGAATTTTCCAGGCAGATTTTTTGATGTGTTTTCACTCAAATCCTGGGGCTAAACCAACCATGCAAGACATTGATACCATTTTGGCACCAGGCTATGCGCGCACTGCGTCGACTTCATGCAAAAACATCCCCAATCCAATCTCCATGCTTCGCCCCTGGAGTTTATACTCTGCCCGGGTGGGGTTGTAGTAGAAGAAGTTCTTCTGCACCAGACCGTTCAATTCCTCTCGCAGCCCATCCTCGGTAAACACACCACTTTCCACAAGAGCCACCAGGTCAGTCTCCTTGAAAAATCCTTTGGCAAGACTCTTGTTGACTTCAGAAAAAAAAGAATGACGATGTTTCTTCAGACCGGCATACTCCTCAAAGTAGCTCCTGGCCTGCATGACATACCTGGCAACGACACGCTCCATTTCCTCCTGGGGAACCATTCCGTCTTGACACACCTTCAAAAACTGCCCGAGCAGGTTTGATATTTCCCAAATGCTGCCCCCAAAATGCTCCCAGACGTATTCAATCTGTTCACTGGTCAAGGTAAAGTCGGTGATATTGGACTCTTTTTCCAGATTGTTCAGCCAGTAAACAATATCCTCCTTGGGCAGGTAGTCCACCTCGAACAGTTCGCTGGTCTTTCTGAGCTTGCTGTCGTTGTACAATCGTTCAATAAAATACCCGTCAGAACTGGCAATAAGTACGTGACACAGATGGGATTCCTTGGTCATGGCCACGAAAAAGTTGAACATCTCGTTGAGCAGCTCTCGGCCACCATTAAAATAGATCTCAGCCAGGGCCTGCAACTCGTCGATGATAATCAGCGGGCGCTTGCCTTTTCTGGTGATTTTTTCCAACTCCCGCTTCATGACGATGAACGGATCCAGTTCCCTGCTTTCCAGCCCCTTGAGCGTCTCCACGCTGAGCTTGAACACCTTCAGGTCGTATTGCCCGAGTCTCCTTGACCTGTTGGCTGTCCTTGAGCTCGAAAAAGGCCCTTAGGAAGCTCTCGTAGTTGATCAGCAGCAACTCCCTCAGATTGAAATGTTTGATGTCATACTCTGTCCGGGGAAGGTTACGTTTAATGAACTGGTATAACAACGTGGTCTTGCCGCTGGATTTGGGACCGTAAAGGAACAGAATATGCTCCGGACGTTCTTCTATCCAGGAACTGAGATAACCCAACTCGGCCTGCCGATTAATAAATGCGGGTTCCTTTTTGTAACGCATGGTCAACTCCTGCATAAATAAAAGTTTGTATAGAACCACAAAGGCACAAAATTCACGAAGAAAGAAAACACAAGGGCAGCCTTTTCAGAGCCGGGTGTAAAAAATCATTTTACGCCCGACTTTGGTACAGGCTATGCGCGCACTGCGTCGACTTCATGCAAAAACATCCCCAATCCAATCTCCATGCTTCGCCCCTGGAGTTTGTATTCCGCAAGAGTTGGATTGTAGTAAAGGAAGTTTTGTTGCACCAGGTAGCGCAGCTCTTCCTGCAAAGCCTTCTTGTCGGCATAAACTTCATTGTTCAGTAAACCGCCCAAAGCCAATTCATCGAAACAACCATTCCTGGAAACAGCGGCATATATTTCACGAAGCAAAGCAGTTCTGGAGGGATCAAGTGCTCCGTATTCCTTGAAATAACTCTTTGCCTGCATCATGTATCGGGAAACAATCCGCTCCATTTCGGGCCGGGGCACAGTGCTTTTCTGGGCTATTGAGATCATTTTTCCCAGCAAATTAGATATTTCCCAGATACTGCCCCCAAAGTGTTCCCAGAAGTATTCAATCTGTTCACTGGTCAAGATAAAATCGGTGATATTGGACTCTTTTTCCAGATTGTTCAGCCAGTAAACAATATCCTCCTTGGGCAGGTAGTCCACCTCGAACAGCTCGCTGGTCTTTCTGAGCTTGCTGTCGTTGTACAATCGTTCAATAAAATATCCGTCCGAGCTGGCAATAAGTACGTGACACAGATGGGATTCCTTGGTCATGGCCACGAAGAAGTTAAACATCTCGTTGATCAACTCTCGGCCGCCGTTGAAATAGATTTCGGCCAGGGCCTGCAGCTCGTCAATGATAATCAGCGGGCGCTTGCCTTTTTTGTTGATTTTTTCCAGCTCCTTTTCCATGACAATGAACGGATCCAGCTCCCTGCTCTCCAGCCCCTTGAGCGTCTCCACGCTGAGCTTGAACACCTTCAGGTCGTATTGCCTGGTCTCCTTGACCTGTTGGCTGTCCTTACGCTCGAAAAAGGCCCGCAAAAAGCTCTCGTAGTTGATCAGCAACAATTTGCGCAGGTTAAAATGCTTGATGTCATACTCTGTCCGGGGAAGGTTACGTTCAATGAACTGGTAAATCAACGTGGTCTTGCCGCTGGATTTGGGGCCGTACAAGAACAAGATATTCTTGGGCTTCTCCTCGATCCATGACTGCAAAAAACGCATCTCCACGTCGCGGTTAATGAAAGGTGGAATGTTGGTAAAAGGCTGTAATTCGCTCATGAACTCTCCCCCTCGGTGATAACTTTTTCATTGCGGAGCCGATCAAAACATACGTACATGTTTATGGGTGCCGGCTGCTTGAAGCTGTCAAGCGACCATGCGCTACAGACCCAAACAGGATAACGACCTGAACTTTCGGGATCGCGTGGAAAAATTCCTTATATGAGATGTTAATTCTGTGTCAGACATGACTTGGACCACTTTGAATTGTCAAGTACTAAATGCTATGAATCCTGCCGCCGAGATTCCCTATCATGGACAGCGAAAAAGTATATTTTGCCTGACCCTGTTGGCTTGCGTTTCTTCGGAGTGGCCAACAGACTTATCAAAACCGGACATCTTCCAATGCGTGCTTCACAATTTCCGGGATGGCAGCTTCCAGCGGAACAAACCGTACGGGTCGATCCTGTACGGTAATTGTTGTATCCAAAGTCTGGTTGAACACAAAAAGCATGCGAGGCGCATAGGCTTCCAAAAAGCTTCTGGCGGAACGAGAGACAGAAGGACGGGCCATGCGGCCCGGCTTGACTTCCACGGCAATGATGCTTTGGCCATCACTAAGTACGAAATCCATTTCAGCTGGCAAATTGCCAGCTGAAATGGATTTCGTCTGCCCTTTTTGTCTGTGGCCATTAATCTTTTTCTTGCCCCTCATTCCGGAATAGTTTAATATTTTCCGGAAAGAAAACCCGAAAAAGGTGATATAAAAATGTATAAAAACCGCCAAATATTTTCCAGATTAGAAGAACAGAGTAAAAATAATAAAATTACGCTTCTGATTGGAGCAAGGCAGGTTGGAAAGACAACCTTGCTCAGTGAAATATATAGAAGGCTTCCTCAAGATTGCCCCAAGCTGTTTTTAGACCTTGATGTGTACTCCAACTATGAAAAAGTGAGCACTTATGAAAATTGCTTGAATATTCTGAAGCTTAACGGGTACAAACCCAATCACGAGCGGCGCTTTTTTCTTTTTCTTGATGAATTTCAAAGGTATTCGGATATAAGTCTGGTTCTAAAAAATCTTGCGGACCATCATCCTGATGTAAAGATATTTGCTTCAGGCTCATCCTCACTGGCAATTAATGAGCGCGTCCAGGAAAGTCTGGCCGGACGTAAGCGAACTGTCAGGGTGTATCCTTTATCCTTCAAGGAATACTTAGAGTTTGTCGATCAAAGTGAACTGCTGGAAAAAGTCAACAATATTTCAGGGGTTAAAAGTAAAAATCTTAAAGTGCTGGTTCCTGAGGTATTTACTGAACTTGAAAAATTCATGATTTATGGCGGCTATCCTGAAGTCGCCCAGGTCCAGGACCAGGAGAAAGAAGAAGTTCTTGCTTCAATTTTTGATCTTTACGTGAAAAAAGATCTGGTGGACTTTTTAGCCCTGGACCGTATCAAACATGCCAAAACCCTCATTCAGCACCTGGCAATAAATAACGGTCAGGAGACTCCTTACAGTCAGCTGGCTCAAGTCGCCTCGATAAACGAAAAAACCGCCAAGAATTATGTGGAAATCCTGCGGGAAACCTTCATCATTACTGTCCATACTCCTTTCTTTACCAATCGCAACAAGGAGCTGGTCAAAACGCCCAAGATTTACTTTTTAGACAATGGAGTAAGAAATTATTTCTTGAATAACTTCAACGGCCCGCAAATCCGGCCAGACGCCTCTTTTTTGTTTGAAGGATTTGTGATTTCAGAGCTGATAAAAAATGGATTCAAGCCGGATCGCTTGAAATTCTGGCGAACAAAAAATCGACAGGAAGTTGATTTGGTTTTAAACCACGACAGCGGTCCAGTTCCCGTAGAGATCAAGTACAAGAGCCACCTGAAGGTATCTGACTTTCAGGGGCTTTTCACATTCTGTGAGAATTACAGCCAAAGCCAGGGGCTTTACCTTATTAATCCATACAATAATCAACCTTCAAAAGAAGTTTGCCTGTTATCACCATTTGAACTCGAAGGGTTGAATAAGTTTGCTTGAAATTCTTTTCTTATTTTTAGCCACAGACGATAAGTCAGACGTTAAAGACAGACTAAAACATTGTTCACCCGGCGACTTGTCTTTTGTTGTATGGAAGCATGAAACAGTCTGAAATTACCTGTCCAAAAATTGAAAGTATCCAGTCTTTGAAATTTGCAGGGGAGCCATTCATGGCCTGGCTGGCTTCATACAGTCCCTCAAGGCACTCAAAAACTGCTTCTCTCGGCAGGTGGCGGATATTGTTTTGAAAAGGGTAGGGGACCCCAGCGATCCAGGATACGTATCCAGCTTTCATGCATATGTTCAAGGGCTAAAAACTATTTAAGCAAATAATTTACGCACATCCCGATTCCCAACAAGGTTTGAAAAAATATTGTATTTTTTTCTTTCATATCGAACACGCCCAGCGATCAGCGCAGGATGAACCTCCATCTGACTTGCGAGGCCAATGACATGATCCTTCTTGGGGTGCTTTACCTTCGTTATTTTATGATTCTCCCATGTCTCAAGAGGCACAACGGCATCACGAGCAAGGATATTAGCTTCGTGTTCTCTTGCATCAACAGCTTCGGATTCAAAATCGTCAAGAATGAGGCTGTTGTCTTCCGAAAGATGCTTTATCACATGGGCGCATTCATGAAGCAAAGTAAACCAATAATTATCAATTCTGTCGTATCTCAACGTCAGTGCGACGATGGGCACGCCTGATTGCAGGATTGCAGCGCCATCCAGCTTCGTATGGGGGAAGTGCGGCTCAACAACCAGCTTAATCCCCTTTGAACTGAGATACTCAACTGCTTTTTGCGGGCCATCGCTAAACATACTCAGCCTGGCCAAACGACTTAAAAAGGTCTCATCCAGATTGCCGTCGTAGGTACCTGTTGTTTCAATATGTTGTGCCTTGAGCTGAACCCCAAGCAGCCACGCCTGAACAGCATACATATCGATGTCAGCCGCAGTCCTGGAAATCCCGCAACGATAACACGCTGTGGGCAGGCAGTCTGGCTGGCCGACCTGCGCCATGAGATTTCGCACAGCCTCCTCGGCTCTATCCATCAAGTCTTTGGCATCTTTAATCCAACCACGTTTGGCCATTTCCCTTACAGGGAATTGGCTCCAATGAACGTCAGCCAAGGTCTCAGGCAATTTTTTACCCGGCTCCTTCAGGAGAGTGTCTGCGGGAATACCCAATCCTTCGTGCAGTGCACGTATCATTTTCAGTGTCAGCTTTCTTTTTCCAGCAAGCACCTCAGATACTTTGCTTTTTGAACCAATAAACGGAACAAGGTCTTTTTGTTTCAGCCCCTGCTGGTCCATGACAAATTCAATAGCCTCAAGCGGAGTTGGCGGCGGAACAGGGTGATTCTCATCTTCATATGCACCAATGAGAGTACCCCAGACCTCCAGTTCGTCAAACTCAGGGCTACCGGGTTCCGAGTCGAAAATTTCTTCGACCCGAGCCAGCGCTGCTTCGTAGTCAGCATCTGTTTTAATGGCACGGATCATCATAACTCACCTCTGCTGCTAATATTTTATCGTATTCGGCATGAGGTCCAAACCACTTCACAAGTATCTGACCTGTCTCAAACCGAATCCAAACAATCAGCCTGAAATGATTTCCTTTTATATGGAATACATACCTATTGTCGCCGACATGATCAGCACTTGGAAAATCCTCTTTCAGCTTCGCATGATTAGAGTATTTTTTCTTCGAAACGCGATCATACCAAGATAGAAGGCTTCCTCTCGCATCAGCATATTTCTCGCAATAGCAATTCAGTGTTTTTCGGCTGACTATGTTCACACTCTCAACCTAATTGTTCCCAGATTGGCTGTCAAGATAAAGTTCCCATGGAGGGAACATTTGTAGCTCTTCCGGCTTTAGAGCCTGGAAAGTTAAGTCGGCAGAGGGCTTATCCAATCATTCATGGAGATGCATGTTGGGTAGCCTTTCTCCTGGTTATGCTAGCCTTCAAGCATGCCCGGGAGTATGTCAGCTTTTCTTGGTCTCCGCATACTTTGCTGGAAAAACTTCCGATATTCGTCTGGCCACTCTGATCAATTCTTATCTTATTTTAACCACAGACGATAAGTCAGACGTTAAAGACAGACTAAAACATTGTTCACCCGGCGACTTGCCGGTATAAAAAAATGTCATTGCCTTTGGCGAGGGAATGACTTTCTCTTATGTCTGCCTTTATAGTCCCTGCCCGGTTAAATAACGCCTTGCGTTCCAGCTGCGCTGGATTTAACTCCCATTAAAAGGCCCTCTGTCAAGAGACAATACTCTCCTGTTGCAAGAAATTTTGGTTTTCTTGCTGAGGACGCGTTAGCACTTGGCCGACGAGCCGCTTAGCCGATCTTTGACATATTCCTGTTATTTCTTTTTACTGGTTGCAGCTCTTAATATGACTGCACCAAACACCCATCAGGATCTAGGCATAGTCCAGTCAGTAAATGTCTAGACAAGCCCCATTCGTCATGTCGACGACCCAGAAAATCTTCAGTTCCATGGCATGTCCAATTGTTCAGGGTTCATGGTTAAAACCAGT
>NZ_JYNP01000024.1 GCF_000934755.1 Desulfonatronovibrio magnus | reverse complement strand
GCCTTAAGGCATTTAAGAGATGTTCCGGCAGCGACCTACTTTCCCAGGGGTAGCCCCCAAGTATCATCGGCGCTGGAGGGCTTAACTTCCGAGTTCGAAATGGAGTCGGGTGTGACCCCTCCGCCATGGCCACCGAAACAAAATGTATAGTTAATAAGGGTAAGTTTTTTAATAGTTAGGTTAAGACTCACGGACTATTAGTACCGGTTAGCTGAACATGTCGCCATGCTTACACTTCCGGCCTATCTACCTGGTAGTCTTCCAGGGTCCTTCAGTCACATCCGAAGATATGAAGGGAGACCTTATCTTGAGGCTGGCTTCCCGCTTAGATGCTTTCAGCGGTTATCCGTACCGATCATAGCTACCCTGCTGTGCCGCTGGCGCGACAACAGGCCCACTAGAGGATCGTCCATCCCGGTCCTCTCGTACTAGGAACAGACCCTCTCAAGTCTCCTACGCCCACAGAAGATAGGGACCAAACTGTCTCACGACGTTTTAAACCCAGCTCGCGTACCACTTTAAACGGCGAACAGCCGTACCCTTGGGACCTGCTCCAGCCCCAGGATGTGATGAGCCGACATCGAGGTGCCAAACCGCGTCGTCGATGTGAACTCTTGGACGCGATCAGCCTGTTATCCCCGGCGTACCTTTTATCCGATGAGCGATGGCCCTTCCATGCGGAACCACCGGATCACTAAGACCAACTTTCGTTCCTGTTCGAGATGTCTCTCTCACAGTCAAGCTCCCTTATGCCTTTGCACTCAACGGCTGGTTTCCAATCAGCCTGAGGGAACCTTTGCACGCCTCCGTTACTCTTTAGGAGGCGACCGCCCCAGTCAAACTACCCGCCAGACAATGTCTCCCGCCTGGCTTCACAGGTCGGGATTAGAACTCTAGAATACAAAGGGTGGTATTTCAAGGATGGCTCCACAATCACTAGCGTGACTGCTTCAAAGCCTCCCACCTATCCTACACATCATAGCCCAAAGTCCAATGTCAAGCTGTAGTAAAGGTGCACAGGGTCTTTCCGTCTTTCTGCGGGTACTCGGCATCTTCACCGAGATTTCAATTTCACTGAGTCTCTAGCCGAGACAGTGCGGCGATCGTTACACCATTCGTGCAGGTCGGAACTTACCCGACAAGGAATTTCGCTACCTTAGGACCGTTATAGTTACGGCCGCCGTTTACCGGGGCTTCGGTTCAATGCTTCGGATTGCTCCTAACATCTCCCCTTAACCTTCCGGCACCGGGCAGGTGTCAGTCCCTATACGTCGTCTTGCGACTTCGCAGAGACCTGTGTTTTTAGTAAACAGTCGCCACCGCCATTTCGCTGCGACTTCCCCTGGCTCATAAAGTAAATTCAATCACCAAAAGAAGCACCCCTTCTCCCGAAGTTACGGGGTCATTTTGCCGAGTTCCTTAGCTAGAGTTATCTCAAGCGCCTTGGGATTCTCTCCCCACCCTCCTGTGTTGGTTTGCGGTACGGTCCACTAATTGATCTCGCTTAGAGGCTTTTCTTGGCAGCATGGGATTAGTCACTTCCGTCTATAAAGACTCGTCATCACCTCTTGGCCTTAACGAAGATCCGGATTTGCCTGAATCTTCAGCCTACTGGCTTGAACCGGGATGTCCAACACCCGGATGACCTACCCTCCTGCGTCCCCCCATCACTCAAACGATCAATCAGCAGGTACAGGAATATTAACCTGTTTCCCATCGACTACGCTTTTCAGCCTCGCCTTAGGGGCCGACTAACCCTGGGCAGATTAGCTTTACCCAGGAAACCTCGGGTTTACGGCGAACGGGTTTCTCACCCGTTTTATCGTTACTCATGCCAGCATAATCACTTCTCTTAAGTCCAACAGACCTTACGATCTGCCTTCTTCCCATTAGAGAACGCTCCCCTACCGCGCCATGTAAACATGGCACCCGTGGCTTCGGTAATGTGCTTGAGCCCCGGTACATTTTCAGCGCAGAACCACTAGACCAGTGAGCTATTACGCTTTCTTTAAAGGATGGCTGCTTCTAAGCCAACCTCCTGGCTGTCTGAGTAGTCCCACCTCTTTTCCCACTTAGCACATATTTAGGGACCTTAGCCGACGGTCTGGGCTGTTTCCCTTTCGACCACGGACCTTCTCACCCGTAGTCTGACTCCCGGACTTTAAACTTACGGCATTCGGAGTTTGATAGGGTTTGGTAACCTGGTGGGGCCCCTAGCCCTTTCAGTGCTCTACCTCCGCAAGTGAACATCCGAGGCTATACCTCAATATATTTCGGGGAGAACCAGCTATCACCGAGTTTGATTGGCCTTTCACCCCTATCCACAGGTCATCCAAAAAGTTTTCAACCTTTACTGGTTCGGGCCTCCACTTGGTTTTACCCAAGCTTCACCCTGCCCATGGATAGCTCACTCGGCTTCGGGTCTAATCCAAAGTACTTATCGCCCTGTTCAGACTCGCTTTCGCTACGGCTACACCTCCACGGCTTAACCTCGCACTTTAAATTAACTCACTGGCTCATTATGCAAAAGGCACGCTCTCACCCGTCCGAAAACAGGCTCGAACTGCTTGTAGGCAATTGGTTTCAGGTTCTAATTTCACTCCCCTAACAGGGGTTCTTTTCACCTTTCCCTCACGGTACTAGTTCGCTATCGGTCGCCAAGGAGTATTTAGCCTTGGAAGATGGTCCTCCCAGATTCCCACGGGGTTTCACGTGCCCCGTGGTACTCAGGTACCTCTTAGCGTCACTTTCGATTTCGAGTACAGGGCTTTCACCTTCTATGGCTTACCTATCCCAGATAATTCCTCTATCTACTAATGAATCACTATATTGAGGCCCTACAACCCCCCGCACTTACTTTATTACCGACATGCTTATATTATTAAACTCAACAGTCGGTCATAAAGTAAGTGCGGGGTTTGGGCTAATCCCCGTTCGCTCGCCGCTACTTAGGGAATCTCTCTTGATTTCTTCTCCTCCGGGTACTGAGATGTTTCACTTCCCCGGGTTCGCCTTCCCACTAAGTGGGAATACCTGAACATTACTTCAGGTGGGTTGCCCCATTCGGAAATCCACGGGTCAAAGCCTGTTTGACGGCTCACCGTGGCTTATCGCAGCCTTCCACGTCCTTCTTCGCCTCTTGGCACCAAGGCATCCACCAATTGCCCTTAATATCTTAACCTTTACTTACTTAAAAAAACTTACCCCTATTTAACTGTCAATGAACCTGCAGACCTTAAGCTTGAACCATGCGTTTAATCATGACCAAACACCTTACTATCTGCGTCAAGGAACTTCTATTAAAGCTCCATGTTTTGCATCATTACATATAATAAAAAACATGAAACTCTAATAACTACATAATCAATCTTCCAACGCCGTTTAACTGGTGGAGGTGAACGGGATCGAACCGATGACCTCCTGCGTGCAAGGCAGGCGCTCTCCCAGCTGAGCTACACCCCCATTTAGCCTACTTGGCCTGATGCGTGGTGGGCCTAGGTGGACTTGAACCACCGACCTCACGCTTATCAGGCGTGCGCTCTAACCGAAACTGAGCTATAGGCCCGATTGATTATATGTCACTGATCATTAAAAATGTTCCTTGATGTTAAATAGTGAGTCAGCCTTATTCTTTCCGTAAAGGAGGTGATCCAGCCGCAGGTTCCCCTACGGCTACCTTGTTACGACTTCACCCCAATTATCAGCCCTACCGTGGACGCCTGCCTCTCTTGCGAGTTAGCCCGGCGGCTTCGGGTAGAACCAACTTTCGTGGTGTGACGGGCGGTGTGTACAAGGCCCGGGAACGTATTCACCGCGGCATGCTGATCCGCGATTACTAGCGATTCCAACTTCATGCAGTCGAGTTGCAGACTGCAATCCGAACTGTGATGGGGTTTTTGGGATTAGCTCCACCTCGCAGTCTCGCTGCCCTCTGTCCCCACCATTGTAGTACGTGTGTAGCCCTGGACGTAAGGGCCATGATGACTTGACGTCGTCCCCACCTTCCCCCGAGTTAACCTCGGCAGTCTCCATAGAGTGCCCAGCTTTACCTGATGGCAACTAAGAATAGGGGTTGCGCTCGTTGCGGGACTTAACCCAACACCTCACGGCACGAGCTGACGACAGCCATGCAGCACCTGTCTCTGCGCTCCCCGAAGGGCACTTTCGTATCTCTACAAAATTCGCAGGATGTCAAGTCCAGGTAAGGTTCTTCGCGTTGCATCGAATTAAACCACATACTCCACCGCTTGTGCGGGCCCCCGTCAATTTCTTTGAGTTTCAACCTTGCGATCGTACTCCCCAGGCGGGATACTTAACGCGTTAGCTACGGCACCGAAATTCTATCCCAGCACCTAGTATCCATCGTTTACAGCGTGGACTACCAGGGTATCTAATCCTGTTTGCTACCCACGCTTTCGCACCTCAGCGTCAGTAAAGGCCCAGGTGGCCGCCTTCGCCACTGGTGTTCCTCCCGATATCTACGGATTTCACTCCTACACCGGGAATTCCGCCACCCTCTACCTCACTCAAGCACGGCAGTTTCAAATGCAATTCCCAGGTTGAGCCCGGGGATTTCACATCTGACTTGCCGCGCAGCCTACGCGCGCTTTACGCCCAGTAATTCCGAATAACGCTCGCACCCTCCGTATTACCGCGGCTGCTGGCACGGAGTTAGCCGGTGCTTCCTCTGAAGGTACCGTCAAACATACCACATATTACTTGGCATGCACTTCTTCCCTTCTGACAGAGGTTTACGATCCGAAAACCTTCTTCCCTCACACGGCGTTGCTGGGTCAGGGTTGCCCCCATTGCCCAATATTCCCCACTGCTGCCTCCCGTAGGAGTCTGGACCGTGTTCCAGTTCCAGTGTGGCTGATCATCCTCTCAGACCAGCTACTCATCGTCGCCTTGGTAGGCTCTTACCCCACCAACTAGCTAATGAGACGCGGACTCATCTCAAGGCAATGGCTTAAATCAGAGGCCATCCTTTACTACATATGTAATAAACAAATGCAGACCATCCGGTATTAGCTCCGCTTTCGCAAAGTTGTCCCGGTCCTTAAGGCAGATTATCCACGCGTTACTCACCCGTGCGCCGCTTTACTCAAGAGCCGAAGCTCTCTTTCTCGCTCGACTTGCATGTGTTAGGCACGCCGCCAGCGTTCATTCTGAGCCAGAATCAAACCCTCCAGTTAAAATAACTAGAAAGCTATATATACATAACTCTACAAAACTAATTTGGACCCGTAAGCTTCTTCCTATTTCAAAAAAAACCTACTGGATTATTTGGCTGACTCACTATTTAATTGTCAAGGAACATCCTCGCGGAAACAAATATAATTAATCGTCCCCAGCTACTTTGTCAATCTTTATTTTTCTTTTTTCTAAAAAACTGAAAAATTATATTGAACCCTCCAAAAAAACAAACCCGACCCTTCCGAGCCGGGAAGAGAGTATTTAAATGCTTGTTACAGACTTGTCAACAAAAAAAATATCTTTTTCAAAATAATTAATTTATCAATCAGGAATTGAGGTTAACCATTGCCCTGTAAGGATTTTTTCTGTATAAATAATAAGTGTGCCTGGACGGTGGTACTCGGTAAAAATATAAACTTGTGTGATAGGTCATAGATATTTTTAGATTTATAACCAGACTGTGACAGCTTGGCACGGGTACTGTACCAATTTAGAAAAGTGACAGTATCCTAAAGTTACTCGCTGGTTCGGTCCCGGGCCGCCCCGGTGAGGAGCTAACATGGTTCTAAAACCATCCATTCTAAAGGAATGATTATGCCTTTCATAAAGCCTAAAAAAAATAAACTTAGAAAAGAACTAACTCCAGAGGAATTTTTTGTAACCCAGGAAAACGGGACTGAGCCTCCATTCAATAATAGGTACTGGAATAATCATGAAGAAGGCATATATGTAGACATCGTCTCTGGAGAAGTTCTTTTCAGCTCCACTCATAAATTTGATTCTAACACAGGCTGGCCGAGTTTTACCATGCCTGTATCAGAGGAAAATGTTACCGAGCATGAGGACAACTCTCTTCGTTCCTTAAGGATTGAAGTGAGAAGCAGGCTTGCTGATTCGCATTTAGGCCACGTGTTTGACGATGGCTCGGGCAAATCAGGGCGTCGCTATTGTATCAATTCGGCAGCTTTGCGCTTTATACACAAATCTGAAATGGTTGAACAAGGGTATGGGGAATACATGTACCTCTTTCAGGATAAATCTGAGCAGACTTGATCATACATCAAACCAAAGCTCCTTTCATAAATCCTCTGACTGAGTTTACAAGATATATTCTTTTACAAAATTGCAATTCACTTACTGATATTATTTTTTCCTGAATAATACCTGATGAAAGAAGAAATTGTCTGTAAGTCCCTGGCAACAAGCCTGACTTAACTGGTGGAGTATAAAGTCTTTCACCAAAATCAAGCACAAGATTAGCTATTGTGGTCTCAGTCACTTCACCTTTTTCATTCCACAAAATTATATCGTGAGCTGATTTCTTCCTGGGTTCAGCTTTTTCATAAGCTTCTCTGCAAGTTGTTTTGTGGTATAAAAAGACGTTTGAGGAGCTGACTGCTTCTTTTGCAAGACTGACATTAATTACGTCAGGCAGACCCATTATTGGCTTTTGTTCAATTATAACATGGCCTGATTTACTCAGTTCAAGCCTTACCTTGCAAGCACTGATTAGACTTTCAACAAATTCGTGCAGAGTGCATTTGACCTTTAACATGTCAAAGTTGAATTTAAAGAAGTGCGCCGAGGTTTTGAGTCTGGCAAGATGTGCTCCGAGAAGGTGGTATCCTCCCTGAGGAGTCCAGAGAATTGACTCAAAAAGATTGAACTCTGGACGGATCCTGTAAAGAGCCTGACTTTTAATTTTACACTCCTGCCATTCAGAATGGGCGTCTGAATCCCAGACTATTCCACCTCCTACTCCATATTCAGCGGAGTTATTTTTTTTATCAACCAATACCGTTCTGATAGCAACATTAAACTGACACTGACGATCAGGTCCCATATATCCAATGCTTCCTGTATAAATTTTTCTAAGAGCAGTTTCAAGTCGAGCAATGATATCCATAGCAGCAGCTTTAGGGGCACCTGTAATGGAAGCCGGTGGAAAAAGTGCATTAAAAACAGCTGGAATGTTAGCTTTAGATTTGCAAGTCACCTCTGAGACCATCTGCCATACAGTAGGATACTTTTCCACTCCAAAGAGGGAGCTTGTTTCTACACTCCCGGGCTCTGCAATACGTCCAAAATCATTGCGAACCATATCAGTGATCATAACATTTTCGGCCATGTTCTTTGTGCATCTTTGCAGCTGTCTGGCAAGCATGTCATCTTCCCAGGCAACCAAACCACGAGGCGCGGTCCCCTTCATGGGTCTGGAAATAAGTTTTTCTTTATCCATTTGGAAAAACAACTCAGGAGAGAAACTGCAAACAGAAAAGTCAGGGTAGTCTAAATAGCAAGCGTATGGTGGGTCATGGGCAAGAGCAAGGTTAACAAAAAATTGCCATGGATCACAAGCAAACCTGGCATAAAGGCGCAGTGTATAGTTAATCTGGTATGATTCACCTGCCTCAATCAGATTTTTTATGGATTGTATGCGAGACTGGTAATTAGCGAAGTCAGTGTTAGTCCGCCATGCAGGGAAAGCCCCCTGCTGCCTGTCACAGACAAGCCTGTGCAGCGCTCTGACTGTGTCAAATATACCAAACCGCAAAAGAGGAAATTTATCACCAGTTTTTACCTTGAAGCAAGGATCAAAAGCTGGCGATGACTCATAGGATAGGAATCCCGCAGCATACTTACCTTTGTTTTGAACAAGATCATCAATCTCTAACAGGCAGTCAAAAACCTCTGCGGCACAATACGATTGTATAAAACCGACGGGATTCTCAAACAAAAGCCAGGTATTTTGAGGGTAAACTCTGATGACTGCCTGATGGTTTTGAATGGAATGTTTATGCATATCAATCCTTAAACACCAATATCAGGCAAGAAAATCAAAGTCTTGAATTAAAAGATAGAAAACAGATCTTGTTTTGCATTCAGTTAAGTATAACCAGTCCAAGATTCAAATACGCAGCAAAGCCGACCCACAGGGCGTAGGGAACAAATAGAAGTGATGCTTTTTTACTTACTGGATACGAGTATTTAATATATAAAACTATCAGAATCAATAGAATAAATATATTAAAAAAAGCTATAAGCGGGCTCTGCAAGCCAAAAAACAACATTGACCACATAGCATTAGTTACAAGTTGCAAACCCCATGTGAGCATAGCCTTATTTTTTATGCTTCTGGTCTTAATCCAGGTTAACCATCCAGATATGGCAATCATAACATACAAGGTGAGCCATACAGGAGTAAAAATCCATCCAGGGGGAGTCAAAGCAGGTTTTATTAATTCGTCGTACCATGGGCCGGGTCTGAAGAAAGCTCCAAACAGGGATGTTAAAAAAACCATACTTAGAAAGACCAGGAGTGCTTTCATTAGGATATTACCAGGGTTTAATTTTCATTAATATTAAAGCGACTTAAAAAATTATAACAGTTTAGACTTTTGGGTGTAGCACAGGACTGGATTTACCAAAAGTCTAAACTATTACTAATTCATAACTGTTATGACACATGGATAGTAAAGGGCTGCACTGTAGCTTCAACACCAAATCGCAGCCCATTCAAGATTTTTGGTTAACGATGAAGCTGACCCTTTAGAGCGGCAATACGCTTATCAAGAGGTGGATGGCTCATAAAGAGGGCTTTCCAGTCATAACCTTCAGATTTTCCATTTATTCCAAAAGATGACATTTGATCAGGCAAGGGCTCATGGATGGCTTTTTTCAACTTTTCCAGAGCAGATACCATTTTTTCAGTGCCAGCTAACCTTGCCCCGCCAGCATCAGCTCGAAATTCCCGCTGACGGCTAAACCACAGTACAATTGTGCTGGCCAGAATACCAAAAACTATTTGAGACACTAAACTGGCAACAAAAAAACCAATACCATGCCCTTCCTCATTTTTAAAGATTACACGATCAACAAAATGACCAACAATCCTGGAAATAAAAATTACAAAAGTATTCACAACACCCTGAATGAGAGTCAGGGTTATCATATCCCCATTTGCAACATGACTGACCTCATGTGCCAGCACAGCTTCAACCTCGTCTTGATTCATAGTTCTAAGCAGGCCGGTACTAACAGCAACAAGAGCCTTATTTTTGCTCATTCCTGTGGCAAATGCATTAGGTACTTCTGAATCAAAAATGCCTACTTCGGGCATACCTATATTTGCCCTTTGCGCTTGTTGTCTTACTGTCCTGATCAACCAGTTTTCGAGTTCGTTAGCGGGTTGTGTGATTACCCTGGTACCAGTAAGGCGCTTGGCCATCCACTTAGAGATAGCCAATGAAATGAAAGAACCTCCAAAACCAAGTACAGCAGCAAAAATGAGCAGGCTGGAATAATCTATGCCAACTCTCTGCTCATCCAGTATACCGGTGACTCCTAACAAATTGAGCACAACAAACAATACTGCTAAAATTGCTATGTTAGTTGCAAGAAACAAAAAAACTCTCTTCATCTTCAAATTCCTCCAGATATTTCTGTTTTATGTTTTTTTATATTTATTTTAATTGTCACGGTTTTTAACTTGTAATCTGCCAACAAAAAAGTATCATATTTACGTCTTTCAAGACATAAGAGAAAAACATCACATTGCCATATTCATGCAAGATCTTGAGCTGACAGCACTAAATACTCCTGAGATGTACAAATTCTTACAAATTCTGTTGAGCAGCTACAAATCAAGATGATAAAAAAAATGCAACATATAAGCTTTTAATTATTATGCAGGTAAAGCTGATTGTCAATATTTTTAGACGCTTGACTCTAACTTGCAAGCGTCTCACCCGGGCGGACCGGGACCGAACGTGTGAGTAACTAAAAAATCAACCTTAACACGAGATTGCTTCGCTTCGCTCGCAACAAGGATTGCCGCGCTCGAAGACTCGCTCGCAATGACAGCTGAGCTGTCAGGGATGTAGTTGCTGAAAACTTGTCACCCACGAGGGAGCCTAAGCGACCGAAGTAATCTGTATGGCAAAACCATAATACTTTGAATTTATTACTTATTTGGTTTTAGTTACTTAGAAGCTTCTTGTTTTTTTACCTCATATAGGATAACCTGTAAGCAGATTGATTGTAATACAACCTTACAGCTTGAAATCAAGTCTTTGCAATCCAAAAGCGTTGAGTGCTGTTATATAAAGCTCCATGCATACTAAGCTTAACACATTAAAGAAAGGAGATGAAATATGATCACCAGGGATGAGGCCGTTGAAATCCTCCATGAGCACCTGAAAGAGGATAATCTGATCAAGCATTCTATTGCCACAGAGGCAGTTATGCGTGAACTGGCCAAAAAACTCGGCCATAATGAGCATGAGTGGGGGCTGACTGGTTTACTGCACGACCTTGACTACACATTGACAGCAGATGAGCCTTCAATGCATGGAGAGAAAAGCGCACAAATGCTCTCAGGAAAACTGCCTGACTACAGTGTTTCAGCCATAAGGCTGCACGCAGCTGAAATGAACAACTCCGGCACACCGGCCACAGAATTTGACTATGCCCTACGTTGCGGCGAAACTGTAACTGGTTTGATCATGGCAGCTGGTTTGGTCCGCCCCAATGGTTTGCAGGACATGAAGCCCAAAAGTTTGAAGAAAAAAATGAAGGATAAGGCCTTTGCTGCCTCAGTGAATAGAGATACTATAAGGGAGCATGAAAACATTGGTCTGGATCTAAATGAATTTTTGAGTCTTTCCATCACAGCCATGCAATCTGTGTCCAAGGAACTTGGTTTCAACGATCAAGGCTGACACGCATAAACTTCATCAAGTATCTCTCGACCGCCGCCATCAAGTACTTTCCTGGCAAGCTCAACACCTATTTTATGAGCATCTTTGGGCTTGCCAGTCTTGGTGCGGCGTATTACGGTAACACCTTTTATGTCAGAAACAAGACCAGTAGCGTAGATTCGATTATTTTCCTGAATACACAGGCAGGCAATGGGAACCTGACATCCGCCTTCCAGTTCAGCCAGAAAAGCCCTTTCACAGGTTACACAATACCTGGTGCTGGAATGGTCCATAAATCCCAACAACTCATCCATTTCAGGTTTATTGGATTGGTACTCTATGCCAAGGGCACCCTGACCTACTGCAGGGAGAAAGTATGGCGGTGCAAGCTCACTTTCAAAGGTTGCATTAAAACCAAGCCTTTTCATGCCTGCCTCTGCAACAATAATGGCATCGTAAAGACCTTCTTTGAGCTTGTTGAGTCTGGTATCCAGATTGCCCCGCAACATTTCTATCTTAAGATCAGGCCTTAAATGAAGCAGCTGTGCCTGTCGTCTGAGGCTTGATGTACCTACAACTGCTCCATCAGGCATTGAACCGAGATCCTGATACTTTTCTGATAACAGCAGGTCGTATCTGGATTCTCGCTTTGGAATAATGCCAAGTTTTAAACCTTCAGGCAAAACAGCAGGTACATCTTTCATGCTGTGAACTGCAATATGCGCCCTGCCATCAAGAATGGCCTCCTCAATTTCCTTAACAAACAACCCTTTGCCACCAACTTTGGCCAAAGGAACGTCCAGAATCTTGTCACCAGTAGTTTTGATTTTGAGCAACTCGACATCCAGCCCAGGATATCGTCCCTGGAGACGTGAGGAAATATGCTCTGCCTGCCATAAAGCAAGCTTGCTGCCTCTTGTGGCAATGACGATCTTTTTCATATAATATCTGCTCTGATGGTAATAAATTTATTCCGTTTACTTATTTTACACTGACTGTAGAGATACTATTGAAAGCCTGCGACAAAGAAAGGTAAATTTAATATTTCTACAAGATTTCAAAGCCCCAAGTTCAAAGCCCCAAGTCCAAAGTCCAAAGTCCAAAGTCTAAAGTCTAAAAATCTAATGATCAATACCTTCAATCGTCAGCCTTCAGCCTTCAGCCTTCAGCTGTCAAGTTTAAACCTGAAATTAGGCATATTTATGCTGTATCACAAGGTATAAAAGCTTTCCTTGGCGGTAGTTCAAGTTTTTGCCCCTGATCGCTGACCCTGACAAAGGTTATATCGTTGGCAAAAACATATTTTTCCTGATTTGCTCCAGGTTCGTCAGAATAAACAGCAACGCTGTAAGTAGCTGATGTTACTCCCTGCCTGACAAATTCGATATTAAACCTCAGGATTGATCCAAGAGGCACCTGATGAGCAAACCTGATTTCATGCATGGCAACTGTCACCAGTTTACAACCGCGAAACTCTTTGCTTGCTGCCAGCCATGCAAACTCATCCACCCATTTAAGCATCATTCCACCAAACAAAAAACCATGATGATTCAAATGTTCAGGGCGGACAAGTGTATAGTTGTTCATTGAAAAGGCCTCACGCTTGGAAAAAACTTTTAAAAAACTACGCCACTTATAAAGTTGCTCTTGAAAAATAGAGCTCTCTTCACTTTTTTGGCAGAAAGGCTGAAAAATATTTGAAAAGAGTGGAGGTTGCAAGAATCCAATACTTACAAGCTTGCTTATTTTTCTAATGTCCCTGCTGTGTTGAGATAACACCCCTTAAGAAGACCAAAGCACCCGGCCAGCATCATATCTCCACCGGGGCACAAAAATTCACAATCAAAATCCTTTAATAATTTCCGCTTTGGTCCCAGCACAAAGGTTGGAGTGAAGTCAAGCCCTTGTGCAGAATCTAATACCAGGCACCCATGCCCATTATCGTCAAAGATATCCTTGTTGCTTAATTGCCCTTGCTTAAATAAAGATAACTGTTTCCAGAGCTTTTGTCCATTTAAAAGACCGGTGTGATGTTCCATTATACCATGTACCCGGTTTTGGAAGGCAAGAAAAGCTATTGCATGGCTGTTGCCAACGTTTACAACGCAAATCCCTCGTTGATGAGAAAGTTTTTCTACCTCCTTAACGAAAATGGCACCAAGAAATGCGGCTGAACCGGTATCCGCTACCCATCCGGCACCAATGGACTCTCTTAAACTTATCAGTCTGGTCATTTCATCAGGAGGTTTTGAAAAAATAAGCTTTTCTATATGACCGTCATGGTCCAGCAGAAACTTTTTCCAGATTTTGAATCTTCCGAGCCTGTTGCTGCTGTCAGGATGAAAACCATGATCCTGGGCGCATGCAAGGATCATTTCCGGATATTCCAGGCCGGACATGGCAAGATATGTTTCCCAGAAACCTGGATCATAGTCAGCAAGATAAACCGGGCAATATCCTTCGGGGCACTCTTCATGAATTTCAAGCCCTGTCCCTCTCACCCAATCGAGTCTGTCTGACAGGGAAAAAGCTGCTTCAGGGTGAATAGCACCTTTTAGTCCTGTATCGAGACATTGCTTCAAAGACCTGTAAAAGCCACCGCCCATATTTTGGCCATAAAAAAATATTTTTTTTCCAGCCTGATGCAATCTTTTTATTTTATCAGCGATACGCATCGCTGGTGAAGGCAGAACAAATTTCGGGCAATTTTCCAGCTCTATATCAGGTCTAAAATACAGTACATCCTGAGTTCCACTGCCTATATCTAAGCACAGGATACTCTTTTGCTCAAAGTTCAAAACATCCTCCAGTCAGACTAATTTCCAAGGATTATCTGCAGTGTCAGTTAAATTTCAGTATCTGCTTAGCGCTTTTAAGGAAAGCAGGGGACAGGCACTCCGGGACCCACTTGATCATCAATTTGTGCTCAAAATGACTCATTTTTGGGACAAGTGGGTCCCGGAAGAGCCAGTCCCCCTCCGGGCTGTATGCCTCCGGGCAGGAAGCCGTGCCACATCCAAAGCGCTAAACAGATACAAATTTCAAAGTCACTACTTGCGAATAACCTGAAAATTCGAGTACATGAACTACTTGCATGTTAGATCCCGGGTGGCGATGATAAAACTCTTCAAAAAAGACAAAAAGGGCAGGCCTAAACCTGCCCTTTTTGTCCCTGTCTTGTCCAGAGTTTATTGAGTGGAAATTTTAAGACTTGAATCCTCCATTTCCACAAGTACCTTTTGACCATCCAGCAACCTTCCGGAAATTATTTCCCTGGCCAGAGGAGTTTCAATTTTCTGCTGGAGGTATCGTCGGAGAGGGCGAGCACCATAAACCGGGTCGTAAGCTTCTCTCGCTATAAACTCCTTGGCCTCCTGAGACAAATCAAGCTCAATTTTACGCTCATCAAGCCGAGACTGGATATGAGCAACAAGAAGATCAATAATTTTTTCAATTTCTTCCAGTAACAAGGGTTTAAACATTACAATTTCGTCTATCCTGTTTAGAAATTCAGGTCTGAAATGAGACCTTACAGTGCCCATCACCTGATCCCGGGTTTCTTCTCTGAGTTGACCCTCCCTTGAAATGCCCTCCAGCAAAAACTGAGACCCAAGGTTTGAGGTCATAATAATAACAGTATTTTTAAAATCAATGGTTCGCCCCTGGCTGTCAGTCAATCGACCGTCATCCATAATCTGAAGCAAAACATTGAAGACATCCATGTGTGCTTTTTCAACCTCATCAAAAAGCACAACACTGTAAGGTTTTCTGCGCACCGCCTCTGTCAGCTGTCCGCCCTCATCATAACCGATGTAGCCTGGAGGAGCACCAATCAACCTGGCAACCGTATGTTTTTCCATATACTCAGACATATCAATGCGGATCATGTTTTCTTCGGTGTCAAACAGATTATGAGCCAGGGTTTTGGTCAATTCAGTCTTACCTACTCCAGTAGGACCAAGAAAAAGAAAAGAACCTATGGGCCGGTTGGGGTCCTTTAGTCCTGACCTTGCTCTAAGCACTGCGTCAGCAACGGCATCCACTGCTTCATCCTGGCCAATAACTCTTTCATGAAGAATATCGCCAAGCTTCAGCAGTTTTTCCCTCTCACCCTCCAGCAGCTTAGATAAAGGTATGCCCGTCCACTTGGAAACGATTTCCGCGATGTCATCCGGACCAACCTCTTCCTTGAGAAGAGTTTTACCATCTGTATGCCTTGTGAGATCTGCTTCCTTTTCAGCAAGTTCTTTTTCCAGCTGGTTAAGCTTGCCGTATCTGAGTTCTGCAGCACGATTCAAATCATAAGCCCTTTCAGCATTTTCAATTTCATACCTGGTTTTTTCAATGCTTTCTTTAAGCCCCCGCAAGGAGTTAATGGCACCTTTTTCCCGGTCCCACTGGGTTTTAAGGGCTGTCTGACTTTCTCTAAGCTCTGCAAGTTCTCTCGCCAGCTTTTCTAAGCGGTCTCTGGATGCGTCATCCTTTTCCTTTTTCAAAGCTTCCTGCTCAATTTCGAGCTGCATTATTTTTCTGTTTATTTCATCAAGCTCAGTGGGCAGGGAGTCAATTTCACTTCTAATCTTGGCAGCAGACTCATCAATCAAGTCTATTGCCTTATCCGGCAAAAACCTGTCAGAAATATATCTGTGAGACAGGACTGACGCAGACACTAATGAACTGTCGCTTATGCGCACCCCATGATGCACCTCAAAGCGCTCCTTGAGTCCTCTTAATATTGAAACTGTGTCCTCAACACTTGGTTCATCCACCATTACAGGCTGAAATCTTCGCTCTAAGGCAGGATCTTTCTCAATATATTTCCTGTATTCATCGATTGTGGTGGCACCAACACAATGCAATTCCCCCCTGGCCAGCATGGGTTTGAGAAGATTGCCTGCATCCATTGCGCCTTCTGCCTTGCCTGCACCGACAATGGTATGAATTTCGTCAATAAACAAAAGGATACGCCCTTCTGACTTTTGAATTTCTTTAAGAACAGCTTTAAGCCTTTCTTCAAACTCACCTCTGTACTTTGCCCCCGCAATCAGTGCGCCCATATCCAAGGCAAAAACTGTTTTATCTTTAAGCCCTTCAGGAACATCCTTGTTAAGAATTCTCTGGGCAAGCCCTTCAGCAATAGCTGTTTTTCCAACACCAGCTTCGCCAATCAAAACAGGATTGTTTTTGGTTCGCCTGGAAAGTATTCGCACACAGCGTCTTATTTCGCTGTCCCTGCCGATTACAGGATCAAGCTTACCCGCCCTTGCTTCTTCCACCAGGTCACGGCCGTATTTCTTCAATGCATCATAGGTATCCTCAGGATGCGCTGAGGTAACACGCTGGTTGCCCCGGACCTGATTCAATGAAGACAAAATTTTATTTTTATCCAGCTTTAATTCACTTATGACCTTTCCGGCACCAGTTGAAGGTGATTCATCCATAATAGTCAACAGGATATGCTCTACACTGACGTAATCGTCCTGCATGCTTCCTGCCAGATCTTGTGACTTGAGAAGCAGTCCGTTTAGTCTCTGTGTGATATATATCTGACCAGGCTGGGTTCCTGGACCACTGACCCTGGGAACTTTGCTAAGCTTCTCTTCAATGCTTTTAAGCACTTCAGCAGTGTTATACCCGGCATGCTGAAGAATCTTGGGAGCCAGCCCATTGTCCTGCTCCAGCAAAGCCTTGAACAGATGCTCAACATCAACCTGTTGATGACTGCTGCGCAGCGCAGTTTCCTGAGCCATGGACATGGCTTCTTGTGATTTTTGAGTAAATTTATTTAGATCCATAGTTATATCCTCCTTAAAATAACACATAACGCTCGGAATGTTAGCATCGGAACATATCTCTTTTTGTGGCTCCAGCCACATTTTGAAGAAGCGACTGGAGCCGCAGGAGAAAAACGTCCCCAGGTTGAGCCTGGGAACGAGGGGTGTAAGTTACTCGCAGGTTCGGTCCCGGCCCGCCAGGGCGAGAAGCTTATAAAACCAATAAAGTCTAACAACCCAAATCTTCAACCTCCAGCCTTCAACCTTCAGCCTTCAGCCTTCCACATTAAGCCTGAAAACGACAGCCGACCTCTAACTAAACAATACTTGATTAAGTGGGGTTGCGGAAAAAATCTGCCTTAAATCAGACTTCTCAGTTGAGTGATTTCTTTCTCCATGGACTCGATTCTTTCCAGCAAGTCCACAATAATAATGCCGCCAATAGTGGGTAACTCAAAATCACGGCATACACGCATAAGTTTTTGTACGCGAAATATCTCTTTTTCAGGAAAATGATAATTATCCTTGGAAGTACTGACTGTTTCCACCCACCCCATATCTACAAGTTCAGTCAATCTATATGGACAAACCCCGGTCTTTTGAACAAATTGCGACCAGTGAATTAAATTGGACTTAATCAGAGAAGAACTGACTTTTTTCTGTATACTGTAATCCTGCATATTATTCTCCTTCACCGGCTAAGATCTGGGCGAAAAAACGGAAGTGTCTTTCAGTTGCTGCCAGAGTTCTTTTTCATTATCAGGTACATTTTTGGGAACTTTAATCATAATCCGGACCAGTTGATCTCCTTTAGAAGCTCCTCTTCCCATACCCCGGCCTTTAATTCTTAATTTTTGACCACTGTTAATTCCATGTGGTATTTTCATTTCAATATTACCTTCAAGGGTGGGAACGAGGATATTAGCACCAAGCACTGCTTCCCAGGGTGAAAGAGGCAGGTCATATATGATATTGTTTCCATCTAACTTAAAGTGCTCATGAGGCAGAATATTTACCCGCAGGTACAAATCTCCGGACTGTCCTGACCCCATACCCGGAGAACCCTGTCCACTCAGTCTGATCTTGTTTCCGTCCTTGATGCCTGCAGGAATATTCACGTTAAGAGTCTTGTTTTGAACAGCAGGACGACCGTCAGCGCCAATAATCTGCTCTTGCAGAGTAATGCTTTTTGATCCGCCCTGATACGCTTCTTCCAGTGTAAGTTCCAACGCTGCCTCAGCATCCTGTCCTTTACGAGCAAAAGATCCTCCGGAAAATGGATCTCCCTGAAATCCCGATGTGGAGCGTTTAAACCGTTGCCCTCCACCAAAACCACCTCCAAAAATAGTTTCAAAGAAATCGCTGAAATCAAATCCTGCACCTCTTTGATCCCCTTGAAAATTAAAATGAACGTTATCATAGCCCGGTGGTGGCTGAAAATTCTGGCCGTGTTGCCAGTTGGGCCCAAGAGAATCGTAAAGTTTTCTTTTTTCCGGATCTTTCAACACCTCGTAGGCTTCGTTGATCTCCTTAAACTTATCTTCTGCCTTGGGATCGTTGGGATTTAAATCCGGATGATATTTCTTGGCCAGCTTCTTAAAAGCCTTGGACATCTCTTCTTTAGATGCCTTTTTGTCAACTCCCAGGATTTTGTAGTAATCCTTATATTCCATATAGCATGATCCCCCTTACAATTATTGTATCAGCTCAGCAATTCAGTTGTGACCCTGGATAAAATCCTGAACTAAATCTCACTACAGCGACATTTTGTGCTAATTACTGCCTCGGTCACCGGGGACAGTCGCTTTTGCCGATCTTAAAGCACAAAACAGATGGACTATCCAGCGGCAAAAGAGCCAGCCACCTTACAGCTTAAATAAGATGTCACTGCAGTGGTATCTAAGCAACCTGATCATTAATCAAACTTATTTTGAATTTATGGTTTCTGTCTGATACATCTTATGGTCAATTTTCTGACATTGTTAGTTAATTCAGATTCATTCTTAGTCAAGCAGTAGAGTAAATTTTCATTATGATAGCAGTGCAGCAAAATGCAAAAGGAACTTTATCAGATCCGGCGGTTGCTTTCATCTGAAAACTCAGATCTTCAATCGTGTCAGACTGATAAAGTAAATATCGGAAAAGATTACGCGTTTCCGAATAGTGTCAATATGAGCAGTTTGTGATGGCTATTTTTGGATTCAATCTGGTTTAGACAACCTGGAACAGGATCAGCTCCTGGCTTCTTGACTGTCCCCAGTCGGCTTTTCAAAAAAATGTAATACTCACATTTAGAGGCTTAAAATAACAACATAACGAGAGCCAGTCCAGTAAGCCCGGCAAATTGTGCAATCCTTGCCGGGTTTCGTCTCAGGCGCACTTTATTAAGCATAAAAATGGGCACTGTCTGCAAAAAAGATATAAACATCTGCCACCTGAAATCAAACCCCATAAAGGCGGAATAATGCACAAGCACTGGAACAGCCAAAGCAACTCCAAGGAGAAGAACTTCCAGGCTACCCGGCCATAACACCCTGACACGCCTTGTATTGAGAACTCTACCCAGGGTCCAGAGCATGGCTGCCCCGGAAACCAGCAACAATATTCCACGCATCCAGTCATCACCGGCAGACGCTACATTGATAGCCAATATAAAAGAATAAAGTCCAAAAAAAATAACTGCATGGGCTATCCCCATCTGTTTTATTCCACCTTTCCATGGATAATAGACCAGGCCGAACAGAACCACAAACAATATATAATATTTGAAAGGCGCAGGCATTTCAGGAGCCAACAAGGCACATCCCAGAAGAGATGCCCATATGAAGATAAAAAAGAGCCAGGATTTTTCAGCTGTCCAGAAGAGAACTTTTCTCAGAAACTGATTGGTCGGATCAAGACGTAGATTAAATCCCACCTGTTTATTTTGAGAGACAGTTCTGCGCTCGGCAAAGTAAATTGCTGCGTACAGGCAAAAATAGACAAAAAGTACGGTATAAAACTGCACCCATTCAGGTAAAGGTCTGACAGTCCAGGCAAGAATACCCATTCCAAGCATGAAGCAATATATTCCGCTGACTGTAAGCTGATGGCTGAAGCCAATTGCCATGAGGCGATGATGGATATGTGTACGATCCGGATTAACAGGACTTTGCCCTTTCATAATCCTTCGGACCATCACAAATAAGGTATCAGCAACTGGCAGACTGACAATGATTAGAGCTGTAACCGGCTGGTAACCCTTTTCGGCTGGACCGGCCTGTGTCAGAAACACAGCTGCAGCAGCCATTACAAAACCCAGCAACAGGCTTCCGCTGTCACCCATGAATAACTTGGCAGGATGAGTGTTGAACCTGAGAAAGCCCAAAATCACTCCCATGAGACAGACAAGAATGGCCATGTAGGCCCAATTGCCCTGGGCGTAGGCAAAAGGGATAAAAAAAAGGCAGGCTATAGCTGCCATGCCTGCTGCAAGGCCGTCCAGCCCGTCAGACAGGTTAAAGGAGTTGATCACTCCGGTCATGGCAAAAACAGTTAAAAGCGGACCAGCCCAACCCAGGATTATTGGTCCTGAACCAATAATATCTCCCAGATCGGTCAAATATACTCCACCCACAAGCATGAAGCAGACTACTGCTACTATTTGGAAAAAAAACTTTAATTTGGGCGATAAATCTTTTCCATCATCAGCAAGACCAGCACAAAAAATAATGCTCGCCCCAGCCAGCACAGCCCAAAGTTCCCTGCCCCATCCGGCAAAAACCACGACCCCGGAAAAAAAAGCAATAGCCATGGCCGCTCCACCCAGGCGGGACATGCATTGATCATGTACTTTTCTTGTGCAGGGTTGATCCACAAAACCCAGCCTGGCTGAAACACGCTCTGCTATGGGAGTAAGCAAAAGCGTGAAAAAGAGGGAGGTAAAAAAGGCAAGAGCCAGAATTGCGATTTCAGAAAATTCAGACTGCTGATACATATTTGTTCAGATACCAGTCCACAGTCTTTTCCATTCCACTCTCAAAGCTTTCATGGGCGTGCCATCCAAGTTCTGTCTCAATCTTGGAGGCATCAATGGCATATCGCAAATCATGGCCGGGCCTGTCTGCAACATATGTCAACTGTTCTTCATAACTGCTGCCATCATTTCTGGGACGTTTGATATCAAGATTGCGGCATATCAGCCGGGCAATACTGATATTTTGCCATTCATTCTTTCCACCAATATTATATGTTTCACCACTTTTGCCCTTTCTGAGAGCCAGTTCAAGCCCTCGGCAGTGATCTGTTACATAAAGCCAGTCTCGTACATTTTTTCCGTCTCCATATATTGGAATTGGTGCACCTTTCAGTGCATTGCGGATTATGGTGGGGATAAGCTTTTCATTATGCTGTCTGGGACCATAGTTATTGGAACAATTAGTAATAACAGTATTCATGCCATATGTATGAAAATAGCTGCGAACCAGCATATCTGATGCTGCCTTGCTTGCACTGTAGGGGCTGTTGGGGGCATAGGGTGTAGTTTCAGAAAAAAGACCGGTTTCTCCAAGACTGCCATAGACTTCATCTGTACTTACATGCAGAAATCTGCACTTTTCAAAGCCTGGTTTGCATTTAAAAGGTCCATCCATCCAGTACCTGAAAGCTGTGTCTAACAGAACAAAAGTACCGTAAACATTGCTTTGTATAAAAATTTCAGGACCGGAAATGGAATTATCCACATGGCTTTCTGCTGCGAGATGCATGACTGCGTCAATAGAAAATGACTCAAAAAGATAATTGACCAGTTCACTGTTGCCGATATCTCCATGGACGAAATTATACCTTTCATGCCCCTGGATATCGGCAAGGTTTTCAGAGTTGCCTGCGTAAGTAAGCTTGTCAAGATTCACAACACGGCAATCAGGATATGTATCCAGAAGATATATAATTAGATTGGAACCGATGAATCCGGCCCCGCCCGTTACCAGTATTGAATTCATTAATATTCTCCTTGTTTCGTTGGAGCAACAGAAGATCTAATCAAAAACATCAGCATTTTTTAACAATGGATTCTCAGCATCCTTGCCGGACACAACAATCTCTTGCTGTTTTAAGATCCAGTCAATGCCCAGGTCAGGATCATGGAACAGTATGCCTCGATCGTGTTCCCGGGAGTAATAGTTGTCTACCTTGTACTGAAAAAGAGCCTTCTGACTCAGAACTATAAATCCATGGGCAAAACCTTTGGGTATGAACAACTGGCACTTATTTTCCTGGGATAACTCAACAGCCACATGCTGACCAAAATATGGACTGCTCCGGCGAATATCCACCACCACATCCAGCACCCTGCCCTGCACCACTCTTACCAGCTTGCTTTGTGCCATGGGAGGCAGTTGGTAATGAAGCCCGCGCAGCACTCCTCGCATGGACAAAGATTCATTATCCTGAACAAAATTTACTCCAGGTATTTCCTGGTCAAAGATATCCTTTCGGAAACTTTCAAAAAAATACCCCCGCTCATCACCAAAAACCTTTGGTTCAACAATGATGACTTGGGGAATTTTTGTCGGTGTAAAAAGCATTCTTACTCCTGAATCATTTCGCTGTCTTTGATTAATTCTTGAATCACTCCGGGAATGGTATAGTCATCAGGCATAATATCTGATTTAAACCCAAAACCTTGCAGAGTTTTATCAGTTACCGGGCCGATGCAGACCAGTTTTATACCTTTATCAAGATTTTTGGCGATATGTTCCGGAGCAACTAATGAAAAAAAGTTTTCTACTGTGGAAGAACTGGTAAAAGTTATATAGTGAATCTCACCCTTTTCTAAAGATGAAACAATTTCGGAATCATCTTCCTGTGTCAGTCCGGTTTCATAGACCGGAACGATCTCCACATCCGCCCCGGCCTTCATCAGTTCCTGGGGTAAAACCTCGCGGGCCACTTTCGCTCTGGGTATAAGTACCTTCTGCCCCATAACCCCGAGCTGCAGCATACCCTGAACCACTGACTCAGCCACATACCTTTCCGGAACAAAATCTGCGTTAATGCCGCGCTGTTCAAGAGCTTCAGCAGTGGCAGGGCCAATGGCAGCCACCTTATTATTGCCCAGGGCCCGGGCATCAAGCCCTGCTTTAACAAGCTCCTGCCAGAAAAATCGAACCCCGTTAACTGAAGTAAAAACAACCCAATTGTACTGATGAAGTTTACTTATTGCATCATGCAATGGCAAATAGTCATCAAGAGGATTGATTTGAATGGTTGGAAATTCAAAGCAACAGGCTCCAAGATCAGAAAGCTGAGCCAGCAGAGAACTGGCCTGCTCACGAGCTCTGGTCACCACTACTCCCTTACCAAGCAGAGGCAGTTTTTCAAACCAGTTCAGTTCATCTCGCAAACAAACCACTTCACCAACTATAATTAAAGAAGGAGGCTTAAATCCTTGCCGGGCAGCCTCATCTGGAATATCCTGCAGAGTTGAAACTAAGGATTTGTGTTTACATGTAGTACCCCAGCGCACTAAGGCAACAGGCATATCAGGGCGCATTCCATGCTGTATGAGCATTTTGCTGATATGAGGAAGGTTCTTGACTCCCATAAAAAAAACCAGAGTGCTGGTTCCGGTTGCCAGGGAATGCCAGTTATGAGCGCTTTCAGGTTTGTCCGGATCTTCATGGCCGGTGATGAACGATACTGAAGAAGCGTACTTTCTGTGTGTCAGGGGTATTCCAGCATAAGCAGGAGCTGCAACCGCGGAAGTAACTCCTGGAATAACTTCAAACTCAGCTCCAGCTTCCAGCAACTCCTGAGCTTCTTCTGCGCCGCGACCAAAAATATAAGGATCACCACCTTTGAGCCTGGCCACAATTTTTCCATCAAGGGCCTTTTGCACAAGAAGTTCATTAATTTGAGCCTGAGGAAGTGTATGATCGCCGCCTTTCTTGCCAACATAAATAATTTCAGCATCTTCTCGGCAATTTTTTAAAAAAATCTTGTTGGCCAGATAATCATAAACCACCACATCTGCTTTTGACAGCACATCTCTGGCTTTTATGGTCAGAAGTCCGGGATCACCCGGACCAGCTCCAATAAGATAGACTTTGGACATTGTTTCCCCTTGTGAATACTCAATTCCTGTTGTTGCAGTTAGATTTATTGTAACTGGACAGTCAAAGGTTTTATTGTAATTAAATTTTTATATTATCTTCTAAATATTACCCCATATCAACAAGGCGTTGACGCAGAGACGAAAGCTTAGTTCTCTTCTCAGTAATCTCTAAGGATTTATTTTTCTCCTTTTGAACTATTTCTTCAGGAGCATTATTTAAAAAACCCGGGTTGGCCAGTTTTTTCTCAATCATGGTCAGTTCTTTATCTAACTTGCCCAGTTCTTTATCAAGTCTTTTAAGCTCACCCTCAATATCCACAACCCCCTTTAATGGAACAAACAGTTCATACCCTTTAACCACCGCTGATCCACATCCTTCAGGTTGATTAACTTCTTTGCCGGCCTGAATTTTTTCCAGACCAGCCAGAGCCTTGATAAGCCCTGAGTGCTCGTCCAGAAAAAGCTTGTCTTCTTTGTCTGCCTTCATGATTAAAGTAAGTTTGAGAGAGGGTGCAATATTCAGCTCTGATCTAATATTGCGCACCGCGCTGACCACCTGCTGCAAAAACGCCATCTCCTGTGCTGCCTTGGGAAAAATAAAAAAGGGCTGCTTTTCCGGATAAGCAACCTTACTTAAGTCCTGCTCTTTTCTACCCGGAAGAACAGACCATATTTCCTGAGTAACAAAGGGAATAATTGGATGAAACAGGATAAGGGTTTGAGAGAGTACATCTAAAAGGACTTCCTGAGCAATCTGTCTGGATTTTTCATCATCTCCATATAGATCCTGCTTGATGAGCTCAAGATACCAGTCGCAAAAGGAATGCCACATGAACTGGTAAAGTATCTGGGCAGCATCATTGAATCTATATTCATCAATGGCATCCTGAACCTGAGCCTTAACTTCTTCCAACTCATTCAGGATCCATTTATGGGCAAGCCCTTCAACATTTTCAGCATCAAGGTCCCGGGTCTGTTCATTCAGGTTCATGAGGCTGAAGCGTGCCGCGTTCCAGATTTTATTAATGAAATGACCGTAACCTTCCACACGGTCTTTGCTCATTTTTATATCGCGCCCCATGGCTGCAAAAGCTGTCAGTGTGAATCTGAAAGCGTCTGTTCCATACTCATCCATGACAACAAGAGGATCAATCACATTACCCTTGGACTTGCTCATTTTCTGTCCCTGAGCATCACGAACCAGAGCGTGAATATAGACATGATGAAAAGGTACATCCTTCATAAAATGGATGCCCATCATCATCATTCTGGCTACCCAGAAAAACAGGATGTCAAAACCTGTTACAAGCACAGAGGTCGGGTAAAATTTTTTAAGTTCACTAGTCTGTTCCGGCCACCCAAGTGTGGAAAAAGGCCAAAGGGCTGAGGAAAACCAGGTGTCCAGAACATCTTCATCCTGAACAAGCTTGGAACCTTTACATTTTGAGCAGGACTGGGGCTCTTCAACTGAAACAATCAACTCTTGACAATCCTGGCAAGTCCAGGCTGGAATACGATGCCCCCACCATATCTGGCGTGAAATACACCAGTCACGAATGTTATCCAGCCAGTCAAAGTATGTTTTCTCCCAGTGTGTTGGAAAAATCATTGTTTTTTGATCTGCCACAGCATTGCGGGCCTTGCGGGCCAGTGGTCCAACTTTGACAAACCATTGTCTGGAAACATAAGGCTCCACAACAGAGTTGCACCTGTAGCAATGCCCGACGCTGTGTTTATGCTTTTCAACACTTTCCAGAGCACCCTGGTCTTCAAGCACCTTGAGAATATTTTTACGACATTCAAGCCTGTCCTGCCCTGCAAATAATTCACCTGCCTCCTGTGTCATCCTGCCCATATCATCAATCACCTGAACCACTTGCAGATTATGTTTCTGCCCCAGATCAAAATCATTGGGATCGTGGGCTGGAGTCACTTTCAAGCAGCCTGTGCCAAACTTCATATCCACATACTCATCCCCGATAACCGGAATTCTGCGCTTTAGAATTGGCAGTATAACATACTTTCCAATAAGATGAGAGTAGCGATCGTCTTGAGGATTCACTGCCACTGCAGTATCTCCGAGCATTGTTTCAGGCCTCGTGGTTGCCACTACTACTGATCCTGTTCCATCCTCTAAGGGGTAGCGTAAATGATGAAGAGCACCCTCCACTTCACCATGTTCCACTTCCAGATCAGAAAGAGCAGTATGACACCTTACACACCAGTTGATTATATAGTTCCCCTGGTAGATCAGGCCCTGTTCGTAGAGTTGGACAAAAACCTGGCGCACAGCCTTGGAAAGCCCTTCATCCATGGTGAAACGCAGCCTGCTCCAGTCAACGGAAGCCCCGATCCTTCTGACCTGATTGAGAATCTTGTCCCCGTATTCTTCTTTCCATTCCCAAACCCTCTGGACAAATTTATCTCTTCCCAGGTCTTCTCTGGATTTTCCATCTGCTGCAAGAGACTTTTCCACAACATTTTGAGTGGCAATTCCAGCGTGATCAGTCCCGGGAACCCAGAGCACATCAAATCCCTGCTGACGTTTATGACGGCATAATATATCCTGCAAGGTAAGATTAAGGGCATGGCCCATATGCAGCGTTCCAGTTACGTTGGGCGGGGGAATCACTATGGAATAAGCTTTCTGGTCAGAATCAGGTTTTGGGGTGAAACTCTGGTTTTCATCCCAGAATCTGATCCACTTTTCTTCCACGTCCCTGGGTTCATATCCTTTTGCAAGTTCTTTTATGGCCATTTGTCCAACTCCGTAATTCATTCAAAAATTGCGTAATGCTCCAATTTCAACACCCTGGATCAATGAAGAAAAACTAATTATATCTAATACTCCTGGGCGTCAAATCGTATCTGATGCGACTATAAGTATTTTCCAGAAAACTGCCCGAAAATGAGGTTTTTAGGAGCAACATTTCTTATCTCAACTGAACAAAGCTATTCCCTTACTGGTTATTTTTTTGGGCATCTAAACATTGACAAATTTTTTTTAAATCCTTTTTTGATTCTACTTCCATTTTGGTATAAATTCTTTGAATATAAGTTTTTACGGTCGATTCTGCTATCCCTATTTCTTCTGCAACTTCACGGTAAAGCATTCCTTTGACAATCACCATCTCCAGAATCTGACACTCTCTCGGTGACAGCTTATCTGTTATCCATTCCGGAATACAGACAAACCTTTCACTGCCCTTCTCTGCCAACTGGATTTTTTGCTCGACATCCGCATCCTTGGAAGGTCCGAATATTATTTGAGAAGATGAACCGTGGATTACAGCTCCACTCTTCTTATGCCTTTGAATAAACATCAGTAGAAAAATCCCTGCAGCCAATGTAATATTTCCAAGGAAAGCTACAATAGTAATAATTTCAAAATGAGTTTGGCTGAGCATAAAGCCAATCAGTATGCCCAGGCACACTGTCGCGGAGTTTAATCCCACGGCCCTGGCTGGAGAAGTTTGACTTACTGCCAGGGCAAGAGCAAAGTAATCAGCAAATCCCATTGAAGACTGCATAAAATACAGACCGCTTACGAAAAATGTTTCAGTAAGACTGTAAAGAGCAGGCTGAGAAAGAATTGCAAAAGCTATGGCAAGATAAAGTAAACCATTAATATCCTTTGCAAAAAAATACCAGCCCAAAGTGATGGCCAGAATATAAAAGAAAATTTCACTGCCTGGTAAAGGCTCAGTTGCATAATATCCAGGCATAAGAAAACCATACATTATACCAGCCATGGTATACAGAACCAGCAACATAGGCTGATAAATGTACAAGTCTTTAAGAGAGTCCGACCGAACCCGCATTTCAGCAGAAAAGGAGAGAGAAAGAGCGATTGCTACTGCAAAATAAGACCAGACTCCTGAGGGTAGGTTAATGACAATCCCGGTCGCAATATTACCAGCAACTAAACCTGAAAAAACCTGAAATAGCTTGCCATTAGTATCACCAAGCATCCCCCCTATTCTCATTAAAACAGGAGCAGACCCTATTCCTGCCAGAATCATAAAAATGGCTGCATAATCACCGGAATAGAAAAAAAATACTGTAGACAGAGCACTCAAAACTATGCCTGAATCGGCAATAATCGTGATATCATAATCATACCGGACCAGAGAAAGAACATATAGTGCTACTATATGCGGAATTATAAAATATAATAGTGCATTCTCTATCCCAGAGTGACTTACTAAGGGGCCTTCCATGGCAAAGGACAAAAGCCAGCTAATAAATCCGGCAAAAATAACCCATACAGGAATTTTCATTATAATCGTTTATGAAGTGATAAAGGTTGGAAATCTAACTAATCTTGAGACTATAGTTGAGGCGTTCTGGACACAACCAGGTTTCTTCTGGATACAAACAAGTGGCCAGCTTTTTCTATTAAGCTATAAATGGATGTTTGGCAATATCCCATAATTTAAGTCGAGTTTATTGTTGTAACTTTAGATTTTTTTATCATGAAAAAAGAAGCTAAAACACACCTTTGCATTTCTATTTAGCTTTGTAAAATGCCAAGGTTTACACTAAAGACGACGAAATTTCCTAAAAAGTTTACAAGGCAGACGACTTTACAGAATTTCACTGGAGGCTTATTTATAAATTCATTAGAGTAAAATAAGCAACGTTTATGAAGAAACCACACAAATCTTATGATCGATCTTATGACTGAAAAGCAGAATTTTTTATTTAACAATCATGCATATGAATGACTACTATCATATTTTTTGGCAACAATTAATTTTGATATGGCGTACTTTATTTCCAATCTCATATGGTTCTTGAAAAAACAAAAAATCTACTTGCCTTGCCCTTAAATAAGTTGTAATTTTAAATAACATTGTATCTATTCACCATGCTGTGAGGACAGCCTGTATCCTTATTGGTTTCCTGTTGCTGCAAACTCCCGGCATGAGCCCGTAAGTCAAAGCCATTAATTGTTTCAAATATTCCAGAAGCATTCCCTGTCCATAGTTATGACTAACGGGCTCGAGACTTGTCAAACTAGCAGCAATGCCAAAAAAACAAGATGCAGGATTTATCTTAAAGTTGAATAGTGTTAAAAAACTTATTTAGTACCAGACCAGCATACTTCATGGACTGATTGTATCTGTTTAGCGCTTTGCATGTGGCATGGCTTCCTGCCCGGAGGCATACAGCCCGGAGGGGGACTGGCTCTTCCCGGACCCACTTGTCCCAAAAAATGAGATATTTTAAGTACAAAATGATGTTCAAGTGGGTCCCGGAGTGCCTGCCCCCTACTTTCTAAAAATGCTAAACTGATACGACTGATGATGGGGTGTCAATCCATGAATTCTAAATATTTACCAGTTAAATGAATTTATAAAGCTACAGAACAAGAACCAATGCTGTGCTTTGTAGCACTTGTAACTTAGAAAATTAATTTTACACAAAAGCTAATGGAATTCATTTTTTCCCAATGCAGTGACAAAGGTAAGGTCCGAGATCAAAACGAAGACTTCCATGGTCACGCTTCCAACCCATATATTGATGCACATATTTTTTGCGTCGCAGACGGAATGGGGGGATATGGAGCAGGAGATATTGCCAGTAAATCTGTGATCAATTCTGTTACTACTGAATTCAAAAATATAAAGCGTTTTACTGCCGGTGCTATCAAGGATTCCATTGCAAGCCTTTTTCATACTGCCCAGCAAGAATTGGCCAGCATAAGACAATCAAAAGGCAAGACTATGATGGGCACAACCCTGGCTATCCTTGTATTCTATGAAAGACTGGTTATAAGCGCCAATGTTGGGGACACAAGAATTTACTGCTTTGATGGACAAGAACTCAAGCAATTGAGTTATGATCACACTGTAGTTAATGAAATGCTGAACAACAAAACCATAACACCCGAACAGGCAATACTTCATCCTAAAAAACATATTTTAACCAAAGCTTTGACAGGCGAAGACAATCGCGTTGAACCTCATATAAATATTTTAACACACTTCGACCATAACATTTACCTGATATGTACAGATGGACTTTACAACATGGTTAATGATAACTTCTTGCGCATCAGACTCAAAGGATCATCAATTTTTGAAGCCAAGGACCAACTTTTGAAAGAAGTCTATGTCAATGGTGCTCGAGATAATGTAACCTTTCAAATAATTAAAGCTTTCGACAATGAAGCAACTATAGCCTGAATTTAATATTTAAGGCAAGTATAGCCCAGGAATGCCAGTCAAAACCCCTCACGCAAAAGTCAAAGCTGTAATAATTTTGAATTTATACATACTATATACAGTAAACAAATATTATTTTCATACATTAAAGTCAACGTGCGTAAGAAACTTATTCATTACCAATCTTAATTCATAGTTTTGCGTAAAGAATGCATCAATATTCATAGGGTAAAATTGATTTCAACTCTTTTTAGCTTTGGTACTGCGTTGCACATGCAATAGGCTTACATTTAATATTTATTTTTATATTGCTAATATTTATAGTAAATTTTTTCAGGAAAATATAAATATGTTTTCAACAATAACTGCAATTAAATTTTCTAAATGGAAAAATTTTCGTGTCAAGTTGATTAAGAACTTACAGATAATATTGACTAAATATCCAACACAATACGGAGCTGTCGCTGTAGAGTACGCCTTGGGTATGGTCCTGGCAGCAATGCTTTTTTCTGGAGTTTTTATTCTTTTCAAAGACCTGGCAATAAGAGTTTCCAATCATTTTATTACAATAGTATCATCATTTTCAACATTTTAACTTCTCAACATTAAAGGAGAATGGCATGAAAAACACCAGGCAGAAAAAAGAAAAAAAAATTGTTGGGCAAGAAAGCATGGAATTAAGACATAATGATGTTTCGTACGGAAATCAAACTGGAGCCACAGCTGTTGAATATGCGCTGGTAATTGCTGTTGTCCTTGCAGTTGTTATTGCTGCCGCTACCTTTATGGGAGATCCTTTGCAGGATTTTTTTGAAGCAGCTGTACAGCAAGTTCAGGGATGGATGGGAAGACAACCTTCTGCTAACTAACTTATGCTGGAATAATCACTGGGAGCATTGCTTTTTTCAAAATTTCGACATCTCTCATGATCTCAGTGAGAGCAGCTTACAGTACCAGTAATGCTCCCCAATTATTTTAATAAAATAACTTCCTAAAAAATGACTAACTGCAAACAAAATATAAAAAGTACCAAAAAGATGACATCTGAAAAAGGCATCGCAGCAGTAGAGTTCGCTCTGGCTCTCATGGGCCTCCTGCTTTTTTTTGCAATATTTATACAATTTTTTATTTTCTTTGCTGCAAATGAACGGGCAACATTTGCAGGGTTTGCAGCTTCCAGAGTATTTTCTGTACAAGGGATAGGACCTGCAGTAGAAACTTCAGAAAAAATTGATTCCGACTCTATAATGACTTTTGAAACAAACAGGGTAGCTGTTGCAAGACAGATACCTATGCCTTCTGGAATAAACAATTTCCTAACGCAAGGAAGAGGTTTCAGCATTGAAATTGAAATCCCTACGTTTAATGAACTTGATTATAAAAACCGTCTTGAGCAGGACGATAATGATTTTTAGGCGCATCATATAAAACAGAGAATCCACTATGCACTCTATCAGTAATCATAAAAGACACTCTAAATCAAAAGAGCAAGGATCAATTACTGTTTCTGTGGCTTTTTTGCTGCCGACAATGGTACTGATGATTGTGCTGATCATCAATATAAACCAGCTTGTTTTTACTAAAATAAAGCTTCAGAATACTGTAGATGCCTGCGCCCTTTCTGCTGCTGCAGTTCAAGCTACTGGGCTGAATGAAATTGCTGATCTGAATATTGAAATGGCAAAAGAGCATGAAAATCTTGTAAAAATCATGCGCAGTGGAACATGGTACGATTTTGGCCAAGCCGCAATTGCCCTAAGTTACTTCTTTAATGGAAAAACTGGGGTAATTGACAATATATTTGCTTATCAAAATCTTTTCAACGAATTATATGCAGCCATGGCCGAGCATGTAGCGCAAAATGTAAAAGAAATGAACATGCCATTAAGCACATTGTCAGCAGCACACAATACACAAGTTCTTACACACCTGTCGGCAGTGCAGCGACCAGTTTCATTCAGTTTTTATACAGCAAGCTATTCCCTTGGCTCTCCTGTTGCAAATCTGTTCTGGTCTGATCCTGGAGACCCAAGGTTTGCCGGAAACCATGATGGCAGTTTTTATTTGCTAGCCAAAAGGTCAGTTAGTTTTTCTACAACAACTGTAATCCGTGAACGGGTCCGAAAAGTTGGGCCAACATATGTGTTGTATGAACTTGAACTTCCAGCCCAGAACTTTCTTATCGCTGAAAGAATCTTTGGAGCCATGCCGACTCTCACAGCCAGAGCTATGGCCAGGCCTGCCGGTGGACATATTTACGATGGAAAACCCTATTACCAGGCATTGTTGATCAGGTAGGCAACCATGAACCGCATATTATCCACGAAGATCAGATTATCTACAAATAAATCAGATCAGTCAGGCTCCCAAAGAGGGCAAGCGGTAATGGAGTTAGCTCTAATCATGGGTTTTCTTGCATTTATTCTTCTTTCTATGATGATTATAGCTGAATTTACATCTAAAAACAATAAGGCACTGAGTGAAATTCGTTACCAAATGAGAGTATCAATGGCTCAAAATGCAGCAAGCCCGTTCTCTCATGCTTTTAAGGAAGAACATGTACATGTACAGGTTCCTGGAAGAATGAAGGATGTATTTAAGACGCCAACGATATCCCAAACCCAGAGAATAGACTACTATGAAGGATCTTATCATGGTGAAGGGATAAATTTTTATCGGACCCGGGGAAGATTTGTCAGACAGATTGAAATACAGGATTAAGGTGTAATAATGTCAAACACAAAAGCTTTACTCATTTCTCTTTTAGTTGCTGTTTTTGCTGTAATAATGCTCATGAACTATATAAGCAGCAGAGAAAGAGCTATTCTTGAGTTGGCTACCCCAGTTCAGGTTGTTGCTGCTTTGAGAGATATGCCTGAAGGAACCAGGGTAGAGCCCGGAATGATTGAGTTGGTGACAGTACCGCAAAAATATGTCCAGCCAGGAGCATTTAATGATATTCAAAGAGTGGTCAACAGAAGCGTCAATGTCCCTGTCTTAAGAGGAACTCAGGTCTTGGAGTCGATGTTTTTTGATGTAGAAATTGAGGGCATTGCCCCAAAAATTCCTACAGGGAAAAGAGCATTCAGTATTTTTGTCACAGATGTAACATCTGTTGGCCAGCTTATCCAGCCCGGTGATATGGTGGACATCATGGTGACAGTTGAGATCGGCTCATTCCAAGACGGACGGGCCGTAAGCGAAGAAGTCATTACCAAGACAGCATTGGAAAACATACTTGTTCTGGCAGTAGACCAGACATCAAGTGTGCGCAGAACCGGAACTGCATCAGGATCAAGCCAACAGGCTCCTGGGAGCGTTTTCAGTGCCGGAAACACCGCTGCAGGAAGTAGAAGCACCCAGATAAAGACTCTTAGCCTGTCTGTAAGCCCCAGAGAAGTTCAGATACTTAATCTTTCTCAGGAGATTGGTACATTGTCAGCATCTTTACGCTCGAGCTTTGATACCGGGCAGGTAGAAAATCTTCCTCCACTGTCAGCTCAGGATTTTCTTGGAATAGACAGGCCGATAATTCCGAGGTCCAGCCCTGCCTGGGTGGAAATCAGAGGTGCTGACTTTTTTTCCAGATTTTAACAAGTTCAGTTGGTCTTACCAGGGAGGTTTGAAATATGATGCAATTTATCACAAAAACATCCATATGCACTTTGCTTTGTGTATTTTATGCTCTTTCTGCCAGTGCCCAGTTGCCTGAAAGAATTGAAATGGTGGCAGGAGAAAGCAGAGTATTTAATACGGGTTATAATATTGATAGAATAGCCATAGGAGACCCTGATATCCTTGGAGGTGTCAAAACCAGCGACCAGGAATTGCTAATAAACGCTAAAAAACCAGGTCAAAGCAATTTTTTTATCTGGGGAACAGCAAATCAGCAAGCAGAAATTCAAATAACTGTACGCAGCAGGGAAATTGATGCTGCTGCCTCTGAAATCAGGGAGGTCATTCAGGACATTGAAGGAGTCAGCGTCAGGGTTGTTGGGAGCAGAGTGTTTGTTGAGGGTGAGGTTTTTACCCATAACTGCCTGAAAAGAATTGAAAGGGTAATTGAAGGTTTGCCCAATGTTGTAAACTTAGTAGAACTCAGCCCTGTAATGAAAGATATCGTTAAAGAGGAAATTGAAAAGGCCCTTGCAGCGCAGGGTATGCGCAACGTTGAGGTATCCGTCACCAAAAACACCTTCATGCTTACCGGACACGTAAGCAGTGATGACGAATCTGGCCGGGCTCAGAGGATTGCTCAGGCTTTCTCGCCGGAGATTGTCAATGCACTGGCTGTCAGAAAGCCTACGCCCAGGCCGCAGCCAGTGGCAGCATCTGCCCCAAAACAGAAAGAGCAGGCTCCCCCCCCTCCCCCTAGACCAATTCTTATCGAAATGTCTGTCAATATAATGGAAATAGAAAGAAATGCTCTGCGTGATTTCGGAATTCACTGGAATCCAGGTGGTACTCTTGGTGCTTCAGGAGTTTATTCTGGTGCCAGTGGTCAGTCACCAGGACTTGCAGGATCTCTTGCGGGGACATTGTCTAACCTTCTTCCTAAAACACGAAGAATAAACGAAACAGGCCAGGGTCGCTCCCTTATGCAACAAACTTTAATCACCAAGAGTGGAGATTCAGCAGATTTTTTTGCTGGTTCAGAAGTTCCAATTCCTGTCACTCAGCAGGGAGGTACCATGTCTGTTGAGTTCAAAAAAATTGGTGTCAATTTGAGCTTCAGCCCTACAATTGACTCTTATGACAACATCATAAGCTCAATAAGAGTTGAGTCCAGCAATGTAACCGGAGAAGGCCCCGGTGGTGCGCCGATAATAAGCTCAAATAATCTAAATACTGTATTAAGCGTTCAAAGTGGTAACAGCATTGCTTTGGGTGGTCTGATAGGCCAGAGAGACCTCCAGGCTTTTTCAGGTTCCCCGCCAGGTGGTAGCGCTTCGCTTGCTCAGGCCAATAGAGCTGAAAGAGCTGGAACTGATACCAGGGAAGTGGTAATCTTTGTGACTCCCAGAATACTGTCAGATACTCCAGTTGACACAGTAGAAGTCCAGAGGAGAGTAGAAAGAGACTTTATGCAACAGGACCTTGAAACTTTACGCCAGCAAGTTCAGTAAGATTGACTTGTTCTCCCCAAGGCATCGTTAAGGCATTTGAATGAGCGGACACCTAATATCCATATTCAGCTCGAAAGGAGGCACAGGTAAAAGCTTTATTGCTGCCAACCTCGCAGTAAATATGCACCTGGATACCAGAGAAAAGGTTTTGCTCATTGATTTTGGAAGACCTTTTTCCACGGACATCTCATTCTTTTTAAATCTGAATAATGTAAAAAACTTAAGCAAAATCCTGTCTATGGCAGACAAAATAACCCCTAACCTTCTTAAAGGGTATTCAACCAGTCACTCATCTGGCATACAGGTTTTAAGCTTCAACAGCGGATTTTCCTGTTTCCATGAGAGAGTTGATCCTGTAGCCATATCCAAAGTGATTTCAAGTCTCAAGACTGTTTATCAATATATTGTCATAGACACTGGCTCATACTTCGATGAAGCCATCGAAAGTTTTTTTGATCACTCAAGCGCCGTCCTTATCCCCATGGTTCCTGATTATCTTTCTTTAAGACAAACTCAGAATGACCTGAAGCTTCTGCAAAGCAAAAATTTTCCAAGAGAGTTGATCAAAGTAGTCTATAACAAACATGAAAAAAATAGCTTATTCGATCCTGACTCTTTGCCTACTCACATTGGTAGAAATGTAGAAGCAACAATACCTTTCGACTCAGAAGCTGCTTCTATACTTTTACAGGGCACCTACCCTGAAGTCCAGCCAAGACATCAGTTAACTCAGGCTCTGGACAAACTTGTTTACTTGCTCGTCCAGCACCTAAGAACTGTTAAGAAAGATAATACCAACTTACTTCCACCTGAGAAAGAAGAGGAAATTGATCTTGATGCTGTTAAAAGGTCGGTTCATGAAAAACTGCTTGAATCCATAGATTTTAAAAAACTCGATACAGAGGTTGGGCAGAATGACGAGAAAGCTGAAGATCTGAAAATGACTGTTTCACAAAAGATCTCTGAAATCCTTGACCTCGATTCTCCAGTGAAAGACCGGGCAACCAGGGCAATCATTGTTAAAGAAGTTATGCAAGAGGCTATGGGGCTTGGACCTTTAGAGGATATGCTTGTCGATTCAAGTATTTCAGAAATTATGGTTAATGCCTGGAACGATATTTATGTTGAAAAAAAAGGCAGGCTTCAGAGAATCAACAAGAAGTTTTTCTCAGAGCAGCATCTGTTGAATATAATAACCAGAATAACTGCTCCTCTGGGACGTAAGGTGGACACCAGCACACCCATGGTAGATGCCAGACTCAAAGATGGATCAAGAGTCAACGCTATCATTCCTCCCCTTGCAGTCAGAGGTTCTTGTCTGACCATAAGAAAATTCTCCGAGGATACCATCGGCATGCCCGAACTACTTAACTTTGGAACCCTGAACAATCAGATGGTAGAATTTTTAAAAGCATCAGTCCAGGCCAAGTTAAATATCCTCATCTCTGGCGGTACAGGATCAGGAAAAACAACACTGCTGAACATTCTCTCAAGTTTTATCCCGGAAGATGACAGAATTATTACCATTGAGGATGCTGCAGAACTGAGTCTGCGCCAACCTCATGTAGTCACCCTGGAAAGCCGGCCTCCAAACATTGAAGGAAAAGGAGAAGTAGTTATCAGGGATCTGGTGAAAAACAGCCTGCGCATGAGACCCGACAGGATAGTTGTGGGTGAATGCCGTGGAGCTGAAGCTCTTGACATGCTTCAAGCCATGAACACCGGCCATGATGGATCACTTACAACCATACACTCCAACTCATCTCGAGAGGCTATATCAAGGCTTGAAACCCTTGTACTTTATGCAGGCTTTGAGCTGCCCATCAAGGCCATCAAAGAACAGATCGTCGGGGCAATAGATATCATCGTCCAAATCAGCAGATTTAAGGATGGTTCCAGAAAAGTGATTCAGGTTTCAGAGGTAGACGGGATGCAGGGAGATGTAATTACTTTGGGAGATATCTTTATGTATAAGCAAAAAGGGGAAGAGGCAGGTCGAGTACTTGGAGAATTCTCTGCAACAGGATATGTTCCTAAATGTATTGAAAGATTTGAAGAAAGAGGACTTCATATCCCAAGAGAAGTTTTCTGGGCCAGCAACTAATTTTTGACGTTACTTTGAAGGATTCCTGATGAATACAGCAATAATTTTATCATTAATACTTTTTGTGTTGTTTTGGGGATCTTTATACTTTCTCCTGCGCACCAGGCCAAAAGATGAACAGCAAACTAATGAGTACACTGAGCGCCTCCATAGCGCCTTGTCTGAAATGTTTTATAATGTTTCCAAAACTCAGATTTACAGAACGGTAATTGGCTTGACAATAGCAGGCGCTTTGCTGGGTTTTTTTCTGCCTGGGAAGGTATCTGAAATTGAGTACAGAATGAGTATTGAAAGGGCTGTGGAATACAACCAGAATCAGATGTACTCTGAAGCAGTGCTGCAGCTTGAGAGACTGAGAGGGATTGATTCTCCACTGGTTCATAATGAACTTGGTGTTGCTTATCTTGGACTCAGAAACTACGCACAGGCTGAAAAAAAACTTATGCAGGCAATCAGGCTTATGCCCCACTATGGAAAGGCACACCAGAACATTGCTGAACTTTACACATTGATGGGCAGACATAACGATGCATCCTTTGCTGAAGCCAGAGCCAGAGAATCCGACAATTTTGTCATCTCTGAAGAAAGGCTCTACAACCTTTCAAGCAATATAACCGATCAGCTTGGAATTAGATTGTTTCTTGCAGCACTGCTTGGCTACGCAGCTTTTAACTTTCCAAAAGGAACAGTTGCATTTCTTCGCTGGAGAAGATCAAAAAAATTTGAATCTCAGCTGGCAGATGGCCTGGTAATGATTTCCAATGGCTTAAGGGCAGGTTTAAGCCTGGTCCAGGCTATTGAAATGCTTGCCAGAGAAGGAAAGCCCCCAGTCAGCCAGGAGTTCGAGCTGGTTTTAAGAGAGCACAAACTTGGAGCAACTATTGGCGACTCACTTAAAAACCTTGCCAGGAGAATGCCTGGTAATGATACAAGAATTATGGTTAATGCAGCACTGATTCTTCTGGAATCAGGAGGCAACCTTCCAGAAAGATTTGACAGCCTGGCCAGCACTATGCAGGAAAGAAAAAAAGTACAGCAAAAAATCAAAACCATGACAGCTGAAGGAGTTACTCAGGCATGGATACTCGCTGTCTTGCCTTTGATTATAGCTCTTCTATTAAATACAATGAATAACGAAGTATTCAGGCTGATGTATACCACCATTCCAGGGTGGATGGTAAGCACTCTTGTTGCACTTATGATTGGAACTGGAGTGTGGTGGATGATGAAAATTGTTAAGGTAAAGATATAGAGTTAAAACTTTTGAATGCTAATGATTTACTTACAACTAATTCATGCTGCGAAGCAAGCCAGAAGGTCAATACTAATTATATCTTTTTTTTTGTGCATAAATGTTCAGCCAGCAGATCCTTATAGAGTAGTTCACCATGCTAAAGATGTGAATATTGATGATTCATGGAATATATACGGCAATTATAAATATTTATTTGAAGTACTTACAGTCAATGGATTTAGAAACATATCACTATTTATAGAAACAATCGAAAACAATGCAGACTTGGAACTAACTTATAATGGAAGATTAGTAAACAATCTGCACAACTTCAATGAACAAAATTTGAAAAACAAATTAGAGTTATCACCCATTAACATCGGGGTTGACTTTCAAACCAGTGTAAAGTTTACAAATTTTGAGAAATTCTTTGCAGACTATTTAGACTTAAGCCTTCAATATCCGGCAGATCACATTTCTTATTCATTACAGTTTCCTGAAAAAATGGATTTCAAGTATAGAATAAGACATGAAGGTTATAAATTTGAAGAGATAGTAACAAGAGATTATTTCGCATGGGACGCTTCAGAAGTATACGATGTCAAGCTGATGATCAGCACTGTAAATAACTGGGATGATGTTTCCCGACATTACACATATCTCTATTCATCTCAATACTCAGGCTTGAATGCCTACGATATTTTGCTATCGGGCAAGGAAGTTTCAGCTTTAGGAATACATGAAAAAATCAGTCTGGTTATCAACTACCTTGCTGAAAATATAGAATATCGGCCGGCCACTTGTGGTGACAGGCAAATGGTTCCTTACCATTCAAACTTGGTAATTGAAAGAGGCTATGGAGATTGCAAAGATGTTGCCCTTTTAGGAACTGAACTTCTTATTTCCCTTGGCGTTGAAGCCTATGTAGTGCTTACGGGAAAAACAAGCACTGAGTGGGCCTATCAGCTTCCCGATCCATTTATCTTCAACCATGCTCAGATAGCAGCATCAATAGACGGAAGAATTTTCTTGTATGATGTTTTTGATGAAGACTCTTATGGTAAAGAAATCTGCCAGCAGCAAAACATTTTAATACTTGGCAAGAAATAGTAACCAGACACATTGAGTGGGATAATGAACAATTCAAGTTCGCTTTCATGGGAGGAGAACAAAGATGCAAACTAAACTCTTAAATAAATCAATCCTGTTTTTTACCTTATTTTTGTTTGTCTTCCAGACTATGTTGCCTCCTGTACTGCTTTCTTCCACGCAGGCACCAGCTAAAAATAAAGCGCTGGAAATTCTTATTGAAGATAAACTTTTTGATGAACATATGACTTTCCCAGAGAAATTTCTAATTTCTCAGCTTGTTCATTATGTGTTTAGCTCTATGCCTTTAAGAGAGGCATTAAGGGAAACAGCAGACCATCTGAATAAGATTATTGAAAAAGATCAATTCTGGTTTTCAATGCAAATATCAAACCCTGACATGGCAGATCTTGTTCAGGACGCCAATATTTCCAGAAAATTTCTAATTTCTGACACAAAAGACATGCAAAGCCATATACACTCTGAACAGGAAAGACTGGAAGCAATACTGGCAAAGGCTTACACAATCATTGAAAGAGATGGTGCTGTCCCAGATGGATTTCTGGAACAAATCAGAAGCCTTTCATATCTGTATGATCTTCAGGATGATCTCTGGGGCATAAAGATGCAGATGCTTTTCCATATCCAGGCAGTTTCTAAAAATCTATCAATGAACTACCTTTCCAGGAGTCCAGTCTATAATGAAAGAAAAAATAGTGTTGACCAGGCAGCTAACAAAATAAATGAACTGACTGGCCAGGCAACGTCATTACTGCAGCAGCTTTCAGTTCTTAGAGGTGGCTTTGAATACTCACAGGTTTACTACCATGGGGCCATCGCAGCTGAAATGAAAGAAGATCTGGCCAATACTAAAGAGCTGATCCAAGTCATCAGCAATAGATCTGATTTTTTAATGAACTCAGGTGGTTCTAATTCAATCCGCCATGCCAAACTTTTGCGCATGATCAATATTACTCTGGATGAGCGGCTTGCCATAGTAAATAATAAACTTGGATCAATTGGAGCTTTGGAAACCTTTGCAAACCCTTTGCATATACCATCAGAATCAGGAAAAAGCTCTACAACAGCTCCATTGGCAAACGAATACAGAGATATTGTTAAAAGGCTTTTAGGCAACACCAATATAAAGCTTAACAGTGCCCGCAAGATCAACCTTGCTCTTTCAGGCGTCAAGCAAAGTATTGCCCAGGAACTGGTTTTTTTTCAATCCCTTGCCAGTGAATCAGGAGATTTTTCACGGTTTGATCTTCAAGCTGTAAACTCCGCAAGCGCTGACTCAGAGGCAGAACTGAGAGACAGCCTTGCTATTATTGATTCAACACTTAACCGGATCATAAACCTTGGTAACAGGCTGAACTTGAATAATCCAGAATCAATAATGACCAGTGAACTTCAATCATCTCTGGCATTCAGACTTAATCGAGAAATTGAGACACTGGTTATGCAGGGCAGAGAGATCGATCAACTGGTAAAAGCTTATGATCTGAAACTGTACGCACTGCTCATTAACGCAAATCATGAACACCTGGATCGTCTGAACTCATTCAGTACGTTGGAAAAGGTAAATGTAGAAAAGTACAAAGCTCTTGATATTATTTCCGAGGCCATGCTCGATATTCAAAAGGCCATGAATTACGATGCAGAACTGGCAGAGCAACTGAAATCTCTGGGAATGAAAATAACTCTTCTTGGGCATGATTTTTTTCAAAAAAAGTCATCCAGGCTTGCTGACCTTCTTAATCAAAGCAGCATTACTTCAGAAAACCCTTACTTTGATTTTCTTGTTGGTGTCCAGGAGGAACTTCAGCACCGATCAGTCCTTCTAAATGAAATAGTTTCATTGGCCAATGATTTAGAACCGCTTTCAGTTGAGCCTGTACTTTGTCTTGACTGCCCAGGGCTTGAATTTATCTGGGAAGAAATGGCTATGCTGGACGATTCACTATCTGATGCCCTTTGGCAGATTGACAGTCTGACCGACATTGAATCTTTTTACACCAGCCAGGCAATAAACTCTGATGACAGGTTTACGCATGCCAGCAACATGTTCGCCATCATGCATAATCTTGGGGAGCAGCCTCATCTCTTCCTTAATCCTCAAAGCATTGATGTTGCCTTTACAGTTGGCTCAAAGGTAGTTGTTTTGAAAGGTGTGGGCGACCCTGATGATCTAATACTTGCAGGTCTGTCAACTGGTATAGATCACCTCTTGTATCCGCCCTATATAGGCCAGAGCAGATGGATACCGCAACGACTCATTAACGTTTGGGATAGACATGTTGTCCCTGCAGGTCAGTCTATTTCTAAGTCAGCATCAAATTTCCTGGAATCAGCTAGCGAGACCGCTGGAAAATATAGAGTGACCTTCAGACAAGGAGCACAACGAGCAGCTCAGAACATTAGAAACGTGGTTGATACTGTTGCTGACTTTGGATCCGCAACACTTACAGGTGTCAGAGACTGGGCATCAAACACATGGAAGGAAACTTCCTGGCTAAAGATAGCAACCTACTCAATTAGTGGCGTTGCATGTGGTGTAGCTGCTGTAAAAACTATGGGAACAGCCCTGATAGCCTGCAAAAAAATCCTTGCTGCTCTAAAATCTGACGCTTTGCTCTCTATAGGCAAAGGTTATATCCAAACTCTTTCACAATATGGAACAATATCTGATGAGTGGGCAAAAACTCTCAAAACTGGACTTACATGGGCTAAATTTTTACATGGTGGATACAAGAACGTTTTAGGAGCTAAAAACTGGGCTGGCATGTCCAACCTTCAAAAATATATGACATTTATGGGGCTTAAGCCTGGAAAAGCTGCTAACTTTTTCCACAGACTATCACACATTGAATGGAGTAAGGTTAAAGACAAGGTGCAATTGATTGCATCCTTAGGGCTGACCCTCAAAGAGTCCTTGGATGCTGCTTCTGGCACTTATGACTGGATGAAGGACCAATGGAACAATGCTACATTTTTCAGTGGGTTGCTACCAAGTTTTTCTAACCTCTTTTCATCTCTCAAACAACCGTTCATGATTTCACCTGGATTTGATAGAAATCCTTTTTTTCCATTTGGCAACCCCTTTGGTCCAATGGTCTTTGATACTGACTTCTCTGTTCTGAATGAATATTTTGAAGGCTTGAAACAGGGGCTTGGAGATTTCTCAGGCTGGCTTAAAGATAACCTTCCGGGACTTACAGGCCCCATCCCAAGCTTAAAGGATTATTTTTTTAAAGATATGCCATTTTATTACAACCCCCTTATGCCATTTAACAACCCTTTTTCACCTTTAAATAATCCTTTTTTGCAAAGCTTTACTCAGTCTATTCTGGACTCAGCTTCTGGAGTCCTGCTTCCTGCTGGAAGCTCTTCCGGTCAGGATGACTCGCCGGGATTTTCCCTGATCCCAGATACTAAGGAAGAACCTGCTGCTCATCAAGTAGACAGAGATCTCTATCAAATTGATCAAAGGCTTTATCAAATAGATCAGAATCTATATCGCATTGATCCCAGGCTTTTCCGAACAAGATAACAGATAATATCAATAACATGGTCAGGAGTAAGGCATGAAAAAAATCAATTCACTTTTATTTTTTTTACTTGTAGCGACTTTCATTACTGCCTGTGCGCCCAAGGCTCCGGAACCGGTTCGGGTGGAACCAGCGCCCGCTGAAGTCATCACAGTAAATCATCAAACCTTTACCCGGGAAATATCTAACTATTCCGGATCAGCCATTGTAATTTTTTATAACAACCAGTTCTGGCAATCCATGGACATGCTCAGAAGAATTGAATGGCTGGCATCGCAGTATGGTGGTCGGGCCAAATTTGCAAAATTTCACTGGCAGGTCCATGATGACCCTTCAAGATTTAAACTTGAAATGCTTCCAACTGTAATTCTTTTTCGCAATGGGTATGAAATTGACCGCATCAAGGGCATACCGCCTGAGGAAAGCGTCAGAAGAGACTGGAATGATGATATTGAACTCTGGTTTCTGGTCAACGCCTTACAGCTGACTACTGATCAATATTCCGGAAACTTTACCTACTTTTTCAACAATGACTATACCTTAAAGATTGGCAACTACTGATCCATCATATAGTTATCAAGTAAGCCAGGGAGGGCTGTGTTGAAAAAAGAACTGATGGTCGAGTTTAACAAAAAACTTTTTACTGCATTCCAGCTCAGGGGAATCAGGATAGGGGCTGTTCCAGATCTGAACAGCAGGCTTATCTCTGACTACCTGCTGGATCAGGGTAAAGTTGATGCCAGTGTTGTCAATTCCGTGCTGGAAGAGATTACTGGAATACAAAGTCTTGATCCAACCTTTGTTTCTTTTGATGCAAAATTCATAGAGCATATTACCACTTTGCTCCCCTGGAAAACAGCCAAGGAGGAAACGGCTTTTGCAGTTCGTCATGAAAATGAATTTCTTCATGTAGCCATGTCTTTGCCACAGGACAGTGCATCCATAAGCAGGCTTGAGGCTGTTACAGGCTGTAGGATTAAGCCATACAGCTGCAATACCCCGGCTATAACAAACTGCATTCAAAAATATTATGAGAATAAAACAGATGTTAAGGAACCTTTGGAGGAAGAATTTGGCCTGCTTTCTGATAAAGCACTCAAATCACTTAATCTGCTTTTGACCGGGTCCAGTGGCCCTTTGGCCATGATTAATGATGCTTATCTTATCCGTGTGTTGCAGTTCATGCTCAATACTCTTGTAATAAATGGTTCCAGTGATCTGCATATGGAGCCAAGAGAAATGGACTTCCGGGTAAGATTTCGTAAAGACGGAGTCATGCAGACGGCCTGGATACTCCCATCCATTTTCAAACAGGCCATTCTGCCCAGGCTAAAAATGCTGGCCAGGATGGATCTTGAGCAAAGCAACCTTCCTCAGGATGGAAGCATAAGCTTTGGTATTATCAAAAACAGGGTCGTTGATATTCGAACTTCATCCCTTCCATCTCTTTATGGTGAAAAAATTGTAATGAGGGTGCTGGAAAGAGATAAAAAGCAGCTTTCGTTGACTGATCTGGGTATGGAGAGCAGAGATGCTAAGTTGCTGAACGCAGCCATGAGGAAGCCTACTGGGCTGATTCTGGTTACAGGCCCAACAGGAAGCGGCAAATCTACCACCCTGTATGCTGTACTTAGTGCGCTCAATACGGATCATGTAAACATAGTTACTGCAGAAGATCCTGTTGAATACAAATTGGATGGACTAACACAGGTCAGCTGCACTTCAGATACCGGCCTGACCTTTAATGAAGCCCTTCGTTCATTTTTAAGGCAGGATCCAGATATTATTATGGTTGGTGAAATCCGTGACGTACCAACAGCTGACATTGCCCTGAAAGCGGCAATGACCGGTCACCTGGTATTAAGCACTCTGCATACAAATGATGCACCGGGAGCTGTCAGCAGATTGATTAACATGGGGATTCCGTCATATCTGGTAGCTTCCGCCCAAATGACCATAATTGCCCAGAGGCTCATGAGAAAGCTGTGCGAAAAGTGCAAGGAAGAGTATTTTCCGGAACAGGAAATATTAAAACCAATGGGACTGGACAAAAATAATTTGCAGTACTTCAAACCAGTAGGCTGCTCACAGTGTGCGGGAACTGGATATAATGGCAGGATTGGCATTTATGAGCTTATGCAGATAAATGACCAGTTAATCGAATTAATCTTGAACAATCAACCATCCAAAATCATTAAGGAAGCAGCTGTTGAAGATGGTATGGTGACTCTGAGAAAAGCTGCTCTGAACAAACTAAAATCCGGTCGCACAACCATTGAGGAAGTTATCAGAGTAACAATGGATTAAGTCTGACCAGGTCGAAAATTGAGTAGATTACTCATCAGCAGGGGATAAATATATGGACAGCTTACTGGTAAAATTTCTGGGGATAATTATCTTTTTTTCTTCAGTTTTTATCTTTCTGTACTTAAGCATTTCAAAGGCTAAGAAAAAGGGCAGCCCCCGGAAAGAAGAGCAGCTGTTTGAAACTGAAGAAACAAGGTTTATTTTTGCCTTCAGACCATTGTATCAGCTGTTGTTTCCTGTAATAGATAAACTGCCTTTTCCGAAGTATAAAAGCCTGATTAAAAAACATATTATTACTGCCGGACTGGAGGGACAGATTACTCCTGCTGATATTATCGGATTTCAGGCTACAACCATGATTATCTTTGGCTTTATAGGGTACACTTTCTTTTCAAACTGGGTGTTCATCTCAATTTTTATTATAGTGGGACTTGGCTTTCCATATATCTGGCTCTTTGAAAAGAAGAAAACAAGGCAGGAAGAAATAAAGCGCACCATGCCGGATATAGTTGATATGCTTTCTCTTTCTGTTGAGGCTGGGTTGGCCTTCAACGTGGCTGTGCAAAAAGTCTGTAATATTTTTAAGGAAGACAAGGATCCTTTTGTTGCAGAACTTTATCTTATGGATCAAAATATAAAATTAGGACGATCAAGACAGGAAGCATTGAAAATCATGGCGGAAAGAGTAGATATTATGGAAGTTGACTCTTTTACATCAACATTAATACAGGCTGAAAAAATGGGATCTCCCATATCTTCTGTGCTGAAATCTCAGGCAGAAAGGATGCGCTCAGAAAGGTTCATGAAGGCAGAAAGACTCGGAGCACAGGCATCTCAAAAACTTCTGGCTCCTATGATGGTCTTAATCTTTCCAACAATATTTATAATCATATTTGGACCATACATTATTCAATTTATTGTCAGCCCATAAAATCAAAACCGGGAGCATTACCCGTTTGTAAATGACAAAACCGGATCAAAGCCTGAAACTTTATGCTTGGCAAAGGGCTCTCCTGGCATTTATTTTTCATATTTATTTCTTGCTCAACAAAAAATAAGTGCCAGGGTGCCTGTCCCAAGCATCAAAATGGTTCTGTTTACAAACGGGTAATGCTCCCATCAAAACCTGTTCAACCAACAATAAGCAGCAATATGTCTCAGGAAATAATCATACTCAAGCAAGGAAAGTCAGAAAGAACTATCCATCTTGAAGATGGAAGTTATACAATAGGCAGGTCACCTTCATCTGATATAACTCTATCTGACAGTGCTGTTTCAAAAAAACATGCTGTACTGGAAATTAAAGGTTCTGAATTTATCATTAGAGACAATCAAAGTGCCAACGGTATTTTTTTCAGAGGCAAAAAAGTTATAGAAAAAAAATTCAATAACTCATTTGAATTTGAAATAAAACCTTATACACTCAAACTCAAAAGTGAAAATCAACCTGGTAGTATTAATAAAGAATCCAGATTCAGTGACATTATTGCAAAAAACTTCAAAGTCAGCATTATTATTTTCATGATGTTTTTTGTACTCTTAAGCACATTGGTTATTTACTCGCCCATGAAAAAAAGAGTCAACAGCATATACACCCAGGAAACATTAAAAAATGGAATACTGTTAAGCAGATACCTGGCAGAGATGAACCGGACATTCATTGAGTCTGGAGAGCACTCAAAAATCCGCATCTCTCCAGTCACAGTTGAAGACGGTGTGCTATACGCCTTTATTGTGGACAGCCATGGAAAAATAATTGCCCCCCGTGAAAGGCAGGGGGACTTTTTTAACTGGCCAGAGCTTGCCCAGGCTCTCAGAGGAGGGCAATTAATGATAGACCAGGTGTCCTCTGGAGAACGTATCATCTTCAACCCTGTTCATAGTCATGGACAGTTAAGTGGAGCAGCTATTATTGGTTTTTCACCTGGATCAGGAGATGTTCAGGGCTTGGGAGGTACTGTTTTTTTTATCCTTATTTTTTTAACAATTCTTGTGTTAGTTGCAAGCCAGGTTATTGTGAAAAGTTTTCATGACCCTTTAAAAAGATTTTATGAAGAAGCAGAGCTCGCCATCAAGGAAGGGAAAAGCAGTATAAATTATTTCGCTCCAAATCCTGAAATGGAAAATATCAAAGTAGCATTCAATCGAATTCTTCTCAGACAACCGGGTGGGCTCAAGGAGAAAGGCGTTGAGGAAAAACCCGAAATGTCCTCAGAGCAAAAAAGTGGGAACAATGACGTTAATTCTCAGTCAGTTAATATTTACGATTCTCTACAGAAAAACCGTGACGAAAACATGATTAATTCAAAAGATATAGAGCATCCATGGTGCATCATCAGCAGAGATGAATACTGTCTTAACCAGCTATCTGACAACTTTTCGAGCGAACTTCAGATAGACCATTGCAAGCCTGATACGCATATCATTGAAGCTTTTGACTCTGAGTTGATCCAGGCTGTATCAGAGTTGATTGAAAATCAAATGTCAGAACCAGTTGAAATAGAGTATCTGGGACAGAAGTTTACCGTGGAAAGATCTGACAAGCTTTCGGATCAAAATTCGGTACTAATTATTTTCAGGAAATTATCCTAATGAAAAATTCTAACAAAGACATTTATAACATATTGATTACAGTCCTTGAAGGTGTAGACAGGGGTAAAAAATTTACCCTTAATCCTGGTGGGGAGTATTCACTTGGCAGATCTGCTGAGTGCGATATTCGCCTTGATCAGTCCGACAAGACTATATCCAGGAAACACGCTCTGATTAAAGTTGAAGCCAAAAGTATACTTATTGAAAACTTAAGTTCTACCAACCCTGTTCAAGTCAAAGGTAAACCTGTATCCAAGGCAAGAATAGGTTCAGGCAAGCAGTTCCAGGTTGGCAACTCCCTATTTGTCCTTGAAGTACCCGGAAGGGACAAGATTTCAGGACGAAACAGCAATAAAAAGTTAATTATTCTCTCAGGGCTGCTTGTTTTATGTACCTTTATGATTTTTATCGGCCTCTCCGGAAAAAAAGAACAACCAGATGGCAGCTCTCCTTTAACAAGACCAGCAGAAGTTGAGGAGACCAGCCCTCCTGTGGTGTACGAAAGGCTGGAATCACTACCGGTACCAGAAGAGATTGAAGTATCTTCGGAAAATCAACTCAGATCAGACCAGCATTTCAGACAGGGAATGTTTTTTTATGATACCGGCAATACTTTAAGAGCTGTTAATGAATGGGAACAGGCCCTTAGCGTCAACCCAAACAATGCTGACGCAAGAGCATGGTTTCTAAGGGCTGAAAGAGAAATTGAAGATCAGGCCAGGAAACACTATCAAAATGCCATGCTTCACTACAAATATATGCGTTATACTCAAGCAGAACATGAATTCAGGATGGTACTCCAACTTTCAAGAAACAAATCCAGTGATCAATATATCAACTCTTTGAGGTATTTAAATGAACTCCAGTCCCGATAGCAGCAAGTTGAAACTGATTATCCATGAAGATGCTCAGACTTCTTACGAAAAAGAGTTTTCTCCTGACAAGGAAATAAATGTAGGCCGCAACGAGCTTTCTGACTTGATACTCAGAAGCCGAAGAGTTTCAAGAAACCATAGTAGAATTTTCTTTGATAAGGGTCAGTGGATAATAGAAGACCGCGGCAGCCAAAATGGAACCAAGCTTAATGGAAAAAAGATTGAATGTGAAAAGCTAAAAAATGGTGATAATGTTCAGATTGGAGATTACCAAATAGAGATAATTTGGAAACAGGACCAGGATGAAGAAGAGACGGTGGTCAGGGAAGATGACCGGACTGTTGTCCTGGAAGATGATCAGGACTTAGACAAAACTGTGGTCACTGGACCATTAATCACCCCTCAGCCTGCTGACAGTCGTATTGTAGACAGAATAATTGCCCCGATTAAAAAAAATAAAATTATTGCAGGAGTAGCCGCAGGAGTATTTTCACTATTTCTGATTATATTGATCATGCCTTCATCTAAAAACGATGAACAGGACTCTGAAGAGACAGTTTTGTCCAGAGAACAGGACAGAACAGAGACCATGCTTGACCTTGAGAGCCAGCATAGACTTTCAACATATTTGCAAAGCGGGAAGACCCAGTTTGATGCAGGAAACTTCAGCGAGGCATTGATCAGATTTCAGGCAGTTCTGGAGCTCGACCCGGAACATACTGAGGCACTTGAGCTTTTGACTCAGACTAGACAAAAAATTGTTGAAGCTGAAGAGGCACGCCGTTTAGCTCTGGAAGAAGAAAGAGAACGTATGGACAGGGTAAGAGCCATTTCCTCGAGAGCCAGGCAGGCCATGACTGCCAATAACTTGGAACATGCCCGGGAAATTATTGCTGAGGCAGTTTTTTTGGAACCTGAAGATCCTAACGTCATTAAACTGAAAGATGAAATCGAAAAGGCCATTCATGAACAGCAAATGACAAGAGAGGAGCAGGAGCAGCAAAGAGCTGAACAGGTTGCTCTGCTCAGGCAGCATTTTGAAGCTGGACAGAGATACTATGACCAGGAAAATTTCCTTGCAGCACTCCAGCAGTGGGAAAAAGTTATCGCCATGAACATTGAAAGTCCTGAAACGGCTCACATTAGACACGCAATACCCCAGCTGAGAAAATTGCTCGAGGAGGATATTGCTGAAGATTACAAAAAGGCTATGCAGCACTACGAAAAAGGAGATTTTACCAGTACTTTGGACTACCTTCAGAAAGTGGTTATTGTATCACCCGATTACAGGGAAGCTCAGCGGATAATGGCTGAAGTTTCTGTTCAAGTAGAATCTAAGGCCAGAAGGTTGTATCAGGAAGGGTTAGTTTATGAAGGATTGGGGCAGCGCTCCAGAGCCATTGAAAAGTGGAGAGAAGTACTTGAAGTAATGCCCTTTGAAGACAACGATTATTACCAGAGAGCTTTGGGAAAGCTTCGTTGAAATTTTAAAACCCATATCAGTATTTTTGTAAATTTGTAAAAATTTTCGGAACATAACGATTTAAGACGACACTTTTGCATTGTTGATTTATTCATATTCCAGGTTAAGCGGACTCAAAAACAGCCTTTTCCATGAAATGTTTCGGTCATGCTAAAAGTTCAAACTGCAAATTTAGAAATAAGAGAGTCAGATGAGCGACAGTCAGACATTGATTCATAACGCCTTGGGCGATAAGTACGAAATTAAAGAATTGATCCAGGCCGGTGGCATGGGAAAGATTTTTTTGGGCATTCATAAAGCTCTGGGCAAAAAAGTTGCCATAAAAATTATTCACCAGGAACTGGTAAAAAACGAACATTTTAAGGCCAGGTTCTACAGAGAGGCCAAATTGGCTGCCAGCCTTGATCATCCAGGAATAATCGACATTTATGACTTTGGAACCAACGATGAATTTGACTATATAATAATGCCTTTCATTGAGGGAGAAAACTTCCAGGCCCGCATCAAAAGAGAGGGTGCGTTTGAAACTAAGACAGCATTGGAATTAATGTTAGAAATAACTGAAGCCTTGGGTCATGCCCATCAGCGAAAGGTGATACATCGAGATATTAAACCCTCAAATATAATGTTTGACAGTCGGGGAAAGGTAGTAATCACTGACTTTGGTATTTCCAAAGACCTTGGTGACAATGATTTGACTGCTCCAAATACAGTTCTCGGTTCACCAAGATTTATGAGTCCTGAACAAATCAAGGGCGATCCAGTTGATGCAAGAAGTGATTTGTATAGCCTGGGCCTTGTTTTTTATGAAATGGTTACAGGCAAGCATCCTTTTCACGGCAAAGACACAAGTGCCATATATTATGCCCAGGCCCACGAAATACCAGCAAGGCCCGAAGCAACAACCCCGGATATTCCAAGGCAGCTTGGCAATATCATAATGCGGTTACTGGATAAAGTTCCTGAAAATAGATATCAGAGTTGTGAGGCTCTTCTTCATGATCTTCAGGACTTTCAGACAGGCAAGCTGCAGTCACCTGATCAGGATCAACATCCACTTCAAGACCTTGATGATGAGAAAACCATACTTGATGACCAGACAGTAATCGATTCTACAATACTTGAGGAAGATAGAACAATATTAGACTCGACAGGTATTTCTCAAAGCAGAGAGGAAAATCAGTCAGACAAAAAAGATCAAAAGCTTTCTCCAGCTAACTTAGTTGATGTCTTGATGAATAAAAAACTTTTATTCCTCAGTACGATACTTGTTGTTAGTCTGGTCATCGTGGCAATCCTTATTCCTTTAGGAAAACAGGAGGAAGAGCTTGCAACAGCGGAGATAACTCAAAAAACTGTTCCGGATGCACAGGTAGATCATGAGCTTTCTGAACAAGAACCTCCATTGGAGATTGCATCTTTGCCTGAACATTCACCTCAGTTTGATCCAGATCCAGTCAGCCCAGATCCAGCACCTGTACAGGAAAAATCACTTTTCGACATCATACTGAATATAGGAAATGAACAATCATCTGAAAGTTTTTCTGTCTGGACAGACAAAAGTTCATATCGAATTGGAGAGCCCATAAGTTTTTTCTTTGAAAGCACTGAACCTGGTTATTTAACAATTCTGACTCTTACCACCAAGGGGGAAGTTATACAGGTTTTTCCCAACTATTTTTCATCCAGTCAGTTCATACAGCCTGGGAGAAGGTACTCTGTTCCCAACGAACAAATGGGCTTTGATTTGCAGGTGACAGGCCCTGCAGGCACAGACAAGCTGGTAGCCCTCATTTCATCCAGACCTTTTGACCTGATGGGCTCATCATTCAGCCAGACAACCCCTTTTCTCGTGGTAGGACCAGAAGATTCCAAGAAGTCTACGCAACTGATTTCAAGGCTTGAAACCCTGCAGAATCTAAATATTGAACATACAACTACTACATACTTGATCCAGCAATGACAGCCATGTATGTCACAAACCTTTTTCATCAAGGAGGATCCATATGAAAAAAATATTTTTAATTACAATATTCATCATTTTTTTTGCCTTGCATGCTCAAAGCGTGGTTGCTTCAACTCCTAAAATACTAATCAATGTTGTTCAGGAAAGAGGAGACGAAACCAGTTCATCCCTGATTAAAGAAACCGAAATGCTCATAGCGAGAAACCTTCTCAGGCAGGACTTTGAAGTAATGACCTCCGATGATATCTCTCCAATGAGTGGACTTTCCAGACAGGAAGTAGAATCAGCCAGGTCTGGAGCAATGTCCGAACTTAGAAAAGCAGCAGTCCTGAACAACGCAGCGTTTGTTGTCAGCGCAAAAGTCAGAACTCAGGTCTCCCAGGAAGAAGTTTTGAATATGCAGATGAGCAGGGCTGCTACTTCAGCTTCATACAGAATCGTGAACGCTGCAACCGGAAGAACAATTGACATGGACAGCCTGTCATTTACAACTGCAAGCCGTTCTGGACAGGAAGCTTCCCATTCCAATTATCAGAAACTGTCTCAGGAAATAGCCCAAATTGCATCTCGAAAACTGCCCTCCAGCCTGACTGCACAGGATAGAAGCCAGTTGTCAACTTATAAATCATCTCTTACGCCGAGACCTGCCCCAAGACCTGCCCCAAGACCAGAGCCTTCAGCCCAGCAACCCGAACCAGCAGACACACAGCCCACTCAAGCTGCGGCTTTGCAGCCTCAATCAGCAGAGCAGCAGGAAGAAGCAGCTCAAGCTCAACCTGCTGGCACTAATGGTCCTGAACTGGTCATCTTGAATCCCCCAGCCACAAGAGGCTTTATTCCAGTTGCCAGACAAAGAGAACTGACCATCGAGGGAATGGCCATCGACTCTCGAGGCATAACTGAGGTCAGGATTAATGGTGAAAAGGTAGAGCATGATAACGATGGAAGATTTCAGCATTCTGTGGAACTTGGATCTGGGGAAAATAGATTTTTGATTATGGCAGTCAATACTGTCGGACGAATGTCAACAAAAGATCTGGCAGTAGACAGAGGAAGCGATACAAGCCCTCCTGAACTGGTCTTATTGCGTCCTGAGGTCACGAGAGGTTTTCAGATAGCCATGAGGCCTGAAATAAAAAGCACTATAATTGAAGGCATTGTCCGTGATGAAAGTGATATCCTTTTTGTCCGGGTAAATGACCAGGACGTTCCTTTTTCAGATACTGGCCACTTTATGCACGAACTCGCTCTGGACGACTCCACCAGCACTATTTCCATCCAGGCCGCTGACATTCATGGCAACATTACCAGAAAGGCTCTGGAAATAGCGAGAGGCGAATCAGGCTGGGCTGCTGCCTCTTCAGGCTCACTCGGTCCTGTATCACCCTCAGGCAAGCCTGTTTTCTGGGGGCTTGCCATTGGGGTTTCCAAATACACCAGTTCGTCCATCAGTCTTAGATACGCTGACCAGGACGCCCTCAAGCTGGAACGATTTTTCAAGGCCCATGAAGGCAAATCCTTTTCTGAAGTTCATTTTAAGACTCTTGTAAACGAGGATGTGACACGAAACGCAATAATTGAAGCCATTACAACTCATCTTGGTAAGGCAGCTCCCAATGATATTATTTTTATATTCATGGCCGGTCATGGTATTAAGCATCGCCAGTCAGGCTCATACTATTTCATGCCCTCTGACTCTGATTTCAACAATCTTTTATCTACTGGACTGAGAATGTCTGACTTTGAAGAATCCATCAGAATTCTCTCTCATAATGTTGATAAAATAATAGTCGCTATGGATACCTGTCATGCTGGAGCCCTGCAGGTGGGCATGCGCAATCTCGGAACAGGTGAAGATTTAGCTGGTGCCATAAGTGCAGCCAGTGGTACCTATATCCTGTCCGCTTCCAAGGCAGGAGAAGTATCACTGGAATCAGACAAGTTTCGCCTTGATCCAGACTTTACCGGGCATGGAGCATTTACCTATGCCCTTGTCAATGCCATGCGCGGCGAGGCAGATTATGACAGGGACGGATACGTTTCCTTAAACGAAGTTTTTCAGTTTGTTTCCAGGCAAGTTCCAAGATTGACCAACGGCCAGCAGCACCCCTACTTCAGGATGCAGGGAACTGACCTGCCTCTGGTCAGACTTCAATAACCTTAAGCACTTTCAGGTATAAATCATGAGATTAAAATTTCAAGTAACACTGTTTGCGTTATTAATGTTTGCAATGGCTCTCACTGGATGCCAGGCCCATCACTCAGGACAATATTCATCACCTCCGCCACAATTGCAGGACCAGGAGCAAAGGGTTGACTGGAGCAGAATACCCCCGCCTCCTGCTGACAGAGAGCTGGTGGCTATTGCCGGTTTTGAAAACAAAAGCACCTATTCCGCTGACCGATTGTGGGACACCTCCGGCCAGTTTCTTGCCTCACACCTGCTCAGAGCAGGCTATTTCAGGGTTGTGGAATGGGAAGAGATGAAACGTCTTTTTGACTGGGATACTTTAAGTCAGGTGGATATCATCAGAAGTCCTGAAAACATGCAGAGAGCCAGAAGAATTCTACTCTGTGAGTATTTTATTTCCGGAGCCATTACAAGATTCAACGTTCATACCCATTCCCAGGTCAGTGCTACATCCCGAGCAAGAACTGTAGATACAACCGTCAGGGTGGACCTTCTCCTCCAGAATGCCCAGACAGGAGAATATCTTTCCACAGGTCAGGGAGAACATACCATACGTCAGACTTTTTCCGGAGGACCTGCCGGCGGACAGGTTGGTTCATGGGACAGCAGCGCTGGAGACGATGCTCTGGACATGGCCATAGGCCAGGCCCTGGTAGAGCTTATCTCAACTTATAACAGACACAGCAGGCCGACAACTCCGTCACAACCGGAAGCGCCGAAACAGCCGGAAATAAGGCAGGATGGCAGTGGCGTTATATTGAATTAATTTTAGAAAAATGGTAAGGTAAGATTATGTTTTTCAAAAAGGCTGGTACGCTGATTACACTCTTTTCCTGGGTTTGCTTAACCATGGCAACATCAGGTCATGCACAATCCAGAGAGGATCAGGAATTCTGGGAAGTAAATCCCCAGTATGAAAAGTACTCCCCCAATGTGATCGCTGTTTTACCTATGGATAACTTTTCATTGGAGCCTGAGCTTGAAGATGTTTTGTACAGCGAAGTTTACCAGAGGCTGCAAGCCAAGGGTTACCGCAGAGTTTCAGTTGAAGCTGTACAAGATGTAATGGATGACCTGGGCATCCAGACCCCTGGACAACTGCAGGGAATAAGTCTTGAGCGTCTATGCAGCAAACTCAATACTGAGGCGGTACTCCTGGGGCAAGTGGATCAGTCTGCTTCGATTCATCAGGGCGTATATGATGCAGTTGTAGTTTCCTGTTCATTAAGACTGACTCATTGCCAGACAGGTCAACTTCTGTGGCGCAGTGAACAATGGCGTACTGCTCACAGACAATGGCAGATAGACCCTTTTAACGCTATCATCAACCTGATGGCCCACTCTTCAGCTTCCAGATCTGATAGAATAGCCTGGCTGGTACAGGAAATGCTCAAAACTCTGCCCCCTGGAAAAATTACTATCCAGGAGGACAACCTGCTTCAAAGAGCTATTCAGGTTCAAAGCGCAACAGACTAAAGATATCTTTTAATTTTTTAACCCATTTAGGAGGAATTATGACAAGAATTATGCCCTGGATCAAACAGTTTCGCAGTGCAGGTGAAAAATCGCTGATTATCTTCATGTGCCTCTCACTTGTATTGTCTACCCTGGCACCCGCTCTTATGGCCGCTGAAACTTCAGCGCAGACCAACATGAGACATACTGCTCCCAAGTACTTTGTACCTGAACACCGGATTCAGCTTGAGGCACAGGTGTCTGACCCCAGTGGAATTGAACTGGTTCGCTGCTACTTTAAATCAGCCGGGGAAGCTGACTTTGTCTTTGTACCCATGACCAATACCAGAAGAAATAACTTCGCAGGCGTTCTTCCTGCTCCTTCCAGATCAACAGAGCAGATTGAATACCTGTTTCTGGCAGTCAATGCCAACAATGAGGTTGTCAAGTCACAAACATTTGTCATCAATCAGGAAGATAAGGATAAGGCTCCTGCCTGGCAGGACATCCCAGCTGACAGTGAAATCCACGTCAGTATGGAGCTGGACCAGGTACCAGCAGATGTCCCTGGTTTTACCGACAATATTGCCATGAACGCTGTTGAATCTGGCGCAAGATTCGGTGTAGTAGCAGGTGGACTTTACCAGCTCACTTCATCAACCAGTGGGTCTGCAGCCGCAGCAACTACTGCTGGTACAGTTAGTGCCAGTGCTGCAGGCATTGGAACAGCTGGTGCAGTAGCCCTTGGTGTTGGCGCTGCTGCTGCAGTAGGAGGCGCAGCCGCAGCTGGAGGCAGCTCTGGTGGTGGCGGCTCTTCGCCATCCCCAGATCCAGTTGATCCTCAAACTTGGAGCTCATGGCATGTGCCCTCTAACCCTGTAGCTGGCCAGGATGTTACTGTTTATGTAAGGGTTAACTCACTAGGTGTTAAAGTTGACTACAGCTGGCAGGGAACAGATGGATGGTCTGGCAGTGGAACGGAAATTTCTGACAATAGTGGTCAAATCAGCTTTGTTATTGAAGGAGCTGATCCCGGAGTAACTGATACTGTAACGGTTTCAGTACCAGCTTGGGGTCCTTCATACACAAAGACCTGGACATATACCTTTATTCCAGGATAATCTCAAAATATTTAATTATTTTTACTGGGTGCCGCCTGATTACACTTCACCTTGAACGGCAGCACCCGGTAAAATATAAAATAAAAATAATCATAACTGCTCACCATGCTGCAAATGCACACATTTTGGACCGGATCCCCATCGTAATTGCTAAGCTTGGCTCGAAAATTAATCATTATCTATAAATCAGAATAATATGAAAAAACCATTATTTTTTTCACAATCAAACTGACTTAGAGATAGCAAGCACAAATGATTGGTATTTTTTTCAGAAAAATAAAGACTAGCACTTTAATCTTAATAGTTTGTTTGAATTTCCCAGCCCATGCCCAGGACATTTACGACCTTGAAAGAATCGTCAACCGGGCCATTGAAGCCAATTGGGGAATGATTGACGCTCGGGATGATATTCACAGATCAAACTTACGCCTTGAGTCTGCAGAGTCTGACTTTGAACTTAAAATTTATCCTGGAGCCGGAATAGGTGTATCAGGAGGAGATGATTCATCAACAGATACTGATTTGAATCTTGAAATCAGTCTGGAAAGAAAGACTCAGGTCGGTACAAGAGTAGACATTACTCCATCTGTGCAAAGAATTGACAATGAATACCGTTCCAGAGCTAACCTGCGTATCATTCAGCCCTTGCTAAGAGGGGCAGGACGTGATTACACTATGTCAGGTGTCTATAGCGCTCGCTATGGTACAAGAAGCGCTTTGAGAGCCCAGCAGCAAAGGGAAATTGAAACAGTACTTGGAGCTGTGCGTAACGGATATGAGGTAGTTCGTCAGCGCGAACTTCTCCGCTTACGGCAAGAATCATATCAAAGGCTAAGTGATCTGGCTGAGGCCACTGCCATCAAAGAGCGTATGGGCCTTGTCAACTCCATGGATCTGTTCAGAGTTAGAATACAGCTTAACCAGGCTGAAGATGAACTTATTAGAAGCCAGGAGTCATATATTGACGCTCTGGATGCATTAAAAATTTTTTTAGCATTGCCGCTTGAAAGAGATATATCTGTTACCCTGCCATTGGAAGTTGACAGAATTTATCCTGATGAGCAGGAAATGATTGATACTGCCATGGACAATCGTATAGAGATTGAGCAAGTCAGAGATGCCCTGGCTGAATCAAGAAGACTGAGTGATGTTGCAAGAAAAGACACTCTCCCAGAACTGGACGTGATCTTATCTTTCAGCCAGGCAGGTGACTCTTCATCCAGATTTCCCGGTTCCATGCCCGACAGCACTTCATGGGGTATCAGCCTGGGATCCAGCACAGACTTACGGAGAACTTCTCAAAAAGCTGCATATGAAGAAAGCCTCATAAGTTTGCAACAGGCAGCAAGAAGACAAAGTTTCACAAGAGATGACATTACCGCTCAAGTCAAAAGGGAACTTCGAAACCTTGAAAGGCTTGACAAAGCCATTGACAATCAGGAAGAGCAGATCCATCAATCCAGAGGTCAGCTCGAACTTTCCAGAATAAAATTTCAACACGGCATGGCAGACAACTTTGATCTCATTGACGCAGAAATCTCACTGAGGCGCTCCCAAACACAGCTTGCCTCAGCTGTAATCGACTATATCGTAGGACAATACAGACTTAGAGCAGCCATCGGTACCTTAGTACAAAGATAATCAGTTATTTTATAAAGGTTAGAACTGAAAATATTGACGATCAGTCACATTTTATGAAACAATTCATAGTCAAAAACAAGATAATTATCTCAATCAGCGCAACCATCCTTTTTCTGCTGCTAATCTATACAAGCTTTTCTGATTCATCCACCCCGTCCAGCCAAATACTTACTACCCCTGCCATCAAAACTGACATGGTGGTGGAAGTCCGCACTGTAGGAGAACTTGATGCTGCTAATTCTATAGTCCTAAGCTCTTCGGTTCGCGGTGATCGGGGCAAAATTATCTATCTTGTGGAAGATGGAAAGCATGTTGAGGAAAGTGATGTTCTGGTCAGACTTGATCCTTCTGTTTTTGAAGAAGAAGTTATCAAGCTCAGGTCAAGGGTTATTGAACTTGATACTCTGGTTGATGCCCAGGACCAACTCCTTCAATGGGAGAAAAACCAGGTGGAGCGTGAAATAACAAGGGCTGAAAGTGATTTGCAGATTGCAAGGCTTGAACTTCGCAGACTGGAAAAAGGTGAAGGTCCCAGAGAACTGGCCAGACTTGAGGCTGAAGCAAACCGGGCCAGAGACGACTATGATCAAAAACTGAGTTTTAATGAATCATTAGAGGAGCTCAGCGAGAGAGGGTTTGCCAATCCCACTGAACAGGCCCAGATCAAAAAGATGATTGATGAATCACGACAGGCCTATACAATGGTTGCCATGCAACTTGAAAGCTACAGGGACCACCTGTTGCCTGTCCAACTTGAAAAGGCCAGGGCTGCCATAACTGCAGCTGAAGTTAATCTTGAGCAGACAAAAGTTGGAGGTGGATACAAGATTGGACAGGCCATGGCTGCCTTAGAGAGGTCTGAGCAGGAGTTACAAACTGCGAGACAAAGCCTGAATACAGCCCAGCAGGAACTGAGTGCGACTGTTATTCGAGCACCAGGTCCTGGAATGGTTGTTCTGGCTGAGCAGATCAGAGGCAACACCAATAGAAAACCAAGAGTGGGTGATCAGGTCTGGCAGAATCAGCCTCTGGTTTATCTGCCCGATATCTCTCGGATGATAGTAAATACCCAGGTTCGAGAAACTGACCTGCACAAGATTGATGTTGGCAAGTTAGCTCTGGCAAGGGTTGATGCTTATCCTGAGCTTAACCTGACGGGGCGTGTTGAATCCATCGGTGTACTGGCTGATCAAGGTGCAGATGGCCGTCAAAGAGGTAAATTTTTCAGGGTGACCATCAGTTTAGATCAGTCAGACCCCAGGTTAAGGCCAGGTATGACAGCCAGAGTCAATATTATTTGTCAGGAAGAATCTGACGTGTTGGTAATTCCTTCATTCGCCCTATTCAGGGAAGGTGACCAGAACTTTGCTTATGTACAGTCAGGGAGAGGATTTGAACGAAGAGAGATAGCAGTCGGAGCAAGAAGCGAAGAGCTTGTGGAAATCCAGAAAGGACTTGAGCCAGGAGAGCATGTTGCTCTGAGCAGACCTCCTCATGACAGAGTTTTAAGAACAAGGTATTTTTAAACTTTTTGAGACTGCAAAGTGCTTTTTTGTAACATTTTTTTAATATACCTCGATTTTCATACAGTATCAATACTGTGAATATTTACCAGCCGGTAATAATCCTTCCAGACATTCAGGTTTGGCAAAAGTCTGGCAACCAACGCGGCAGTTCTCTCAGCACCCCGCTCGCAATATTGTGCAAATTAATGCTTATTTCTTTCAATTTCTAAGGCTGCATATCATTCAAAATCATCCTGCTATGAATAGAATCAAAAACTCACTTCCTGAGTCGTTGCCCTTAATCAAAACAGCAAACCTGTGTAAAAGCTATACCTCTGGTAACGAAACTGTCCATCCATTATATAACGTTAATATGGAGATTCTTCATGGTGAATTTATAGCAATAATGGGTCCGTCAGGGACCGGCAAATCCACCCTGCTGCATATACTTGGCTGCCTTGACCGTCCTGACAGTGGATCTTACCATCTGAACGGTAAAAACATATTACAGCTTGATGATATCGAGCTATCTTTACTGCGGGCATCTAAAATTGGTTTTGTGTTTCAGGCCTATAATCTGATATCTCAATGCACACTTATTGATAATGTGGCCATGCCTTTTTTATATCATCCTGCCCCTCCAGAAAACATTTATGATCTGGCACGAACAGCTTTGAAAAAAGTCGGACTGGCTGAACGCGAAACTCACCGCCCCAACCAGTTATCAGGTGGGGAAATGCAAAGAGCAGCCATAGCCAGGGCGTTAATTATCAAGCCCCTTGTTGTCCTGGCAGACGAGCCTACGGGAAATCTGGATAATGAGAATACCAAGTCTATTCTCAACCTCTTTCATGAAATGCATTGGCAAGGCACCACCCTCATTGTGGTCACCCATGATGATGAAGTTGCGGAAGCAGCTGACAGAGTATGCTTTATAAAAAATGGATCATTAAGTGGATAAATCAATTTTTTTTTCATTCGCCAGAAAACAGGTATGGCTGCAGGCCTGGCAAGCATTGACACTGCACAGAATGCGCAGTCTTTTAAGCACTCTGGGCATTGTTTTCGCTGTGATGGCAGTTGTCACTATGCTCGCAATAGCCGAAGGGGCCAAAAGGCAAACCCTGGAACAAATTGGACGTCTTGGAACAAATACAATTCTTATCAGAAATTCCGAAACATCTATTTTTGAGGGCGATATCCCATCAATGGCTCCCAATCTGGGATACAATGATATCATTCAATTATCTCAGCTTCCTGGTTTAGAATCCATATCAGCTGTCAGAGAATCTTCAACGGTCATCAGTGAATTAGGACGATCAGGCTCAGCAACAAACCTTTCAGTTAATCCCGCTTACATAGATTCAAGAGGACTCAATCTTGCGAGAGGTAGATTTATCTCTGACTTAGACGTGGAAAACCGTCATGAAGTATGCGTTCTTGGGGCAGAGTTAGTCAGGCGAATCGGGCATGGGGCGGAAATAGGCTCAACTATTCACTTAGATGGTACGCCCTGTCGTATTATCGGTATATTACGTTCAAGGGGCAGTATAGATCAGGACGCACTGCCGCTAACTCTTAGAGATTTTGACAATACTGTAATCACTCCTTTAAGCAGTGACGCAGGATCAATGTCGTCTTTTGCCGTAACTGAAAGTTTGTCGGAAGTATTACTCAAAGTTTCAGATGTAAGCCATATCGAACAAACAACCTCAGCTATTAGAAGGGTACTTTTGTGGAACCGGGACGGTCTGGAAAACTTCGAGATTATTATACCACTTGAGCTTTTGTCTCAGGCCAGACAGGCCCAGCGCCTGTTTAATATTGTTCTCGGCAGCATTGCAGGTATTTCTATGATTGTGGGAGGTATAGGAATTATGAATATTATGCTGGCCAACGTATCTGAAAGAACAAGAGAGATAGGCATCCGGAGAGCTATTGGCGCTAACACTAAACATATTGTCACCCAATTTCTGGGAGAATCCATCCTGCTGACAGTAATGGGAGGAATACTTGGCATTTTACTGGGATCAGTAACTGCCTTGTCTGTCAGTTCTTTTATTCAGTGGCAGACATATATAAGCCCCTGGTCTCTGCTCCTGGCTATGCTCATGTCCATAGGGGTAGGCATTGCCTCGGGCATTTACCCGGCTGTCAAGGCAGCCAGAATGGATCCGGTAGATGCTCTGAGACATATTTAAGAGAATGGACTAATGCGGGCTGTGCCCACACCCCACTTCTAAGTAACTACATTTTTATGTCAATTATTTCAAGCTGTTATGTTTTTCAGCTTGTTACGATTTTTCCTTAAGATTCACTTACAATTACCAAAAAAGTTCCGTCAAAGATGGGAACTTTGCGCTTGGCACAGGGACTGTCCCTCGCTATGTAAATTTTTTCATTAAAACCGATTTTTGCCAAAAACCAATGCAGTATCAAACTTTTTAACGTTTCCTCGCGGGGACTGTCCCAAAGTCCATAGAGGAGACTCATTTTCAGTTACTCGCAGGTTCGGTCCCGGGCCGCCCGGGTGAGGAGCTTACAAGTAACTACAATCGTTTTGCCAATAAAATCAGATGTTTACATTTTTCACAGACTCATTTTCAGTTACTCGCAGGTTCGGTCCCGGGCCGCCCGGGTGAGGAGCTTACAAGTAACTACAATCGTTTTGCCAATAAAATCAGATGTTTACATTTTTCACATTTATACGGTTTTTGCTCATGATTGATGCACATTTGCCAGAAAAGTTCCGTCAAAGATGAGAGCTTTACGCCTGGCACAGGGACTGTCCCTCGCTGTGTAAATTTTACCATTAAAGCAAATTTCTTCCAGGAACCAATGCAGTATCCTTCTTATTTATAGTACCTCGCGGGGACTGTCCCAATTTTCAGAAAAGTGACAGATTCGTAAAGTTACTCACACGTTCGGTCCTGGTCCGCCCAGGTGAAGAGCTTCTAAACAGAAACAGTTAAGTTGAGGCGTTGACTGATTTTTCAGACTGAATGCTGAAGGCTGAAGAAGCAGTATCTTGGGCATTATTTCTCATATCAAAGAAAGTAACTTCTCAAAAACTCCGGCAATCGTAACCCAAGAAAAGACCTGGATTCCGGCTTTCGCCGGAATGACGAAAGAGAACAGATCATAGCATTGCGATGTCATACCGGCGGAAGCCGGTATCCAGGAATACTGCCCGGAGTTTTTGAAAAGTTACCAAAGAAAAAATTTTTTTGTTTTTTGCTAAAGGATTGAGGCGGTAAGTTACTAAAGAAAACAAAGCGGGAAAAAACAGCATAGGACATTTGAGTATAAATTTATATTTATTTACATAAAACTTAATCGAACCATGATAACCAGGTCAGGCAGGGCGTGAAGCTGTGTTTCTCGCGTTGAGATTATCTTCAGGTAGAGGGTAGAGATATTTATGCACGAATCTGTCAGGAAGAACCGACCATACTTTTACCATGAGCAGTATAATCAGCACTGAAAAAATCAGTCTGATCAAAAGAATGCCGGAAAGATGTGCTCCCAGGAGCATCATTAGCAAAGTGTCTTCTATAAGGCTGTGGGCAATGCCCATTAAGGTGAGTGAAAAGAATATATCCTGTTTTTTGATCTTTTCTGTACGGGCTTCCTTTATGATCAGCGCTCCACCATAAGCAAGTCCCATGGTCAGGCCTACAATAGTAATGGATGCAGCTTCTTTGCCTATACCCATAAGCCTGAAAAGAGGTCCAAGAAGCCAGATAAACAATTCAGTAGCCCTGATATGGTCTAAAAAACGAATGACAGCCATCAAAATCAGAATAATTACAAAAACGACTCCCAGGTTTTTAAGCTGGGAAAAGATCCAGAAAAGTAATCCATCGGGCTGGGGGTTGGGCCGCCAGACCACGGTATTAGTTGCCTGCAGCCAACCACCCCACTCATAAATAAAGTTAAGTATTATACCCAGTATCAATGCACAGCCTATCCTGAACAGGCCCTGAAAAATCAATCTTGTACCTGCCCTTTGTGCAATGCGCAGCTCAATTGGCAGGGCATGCGCCATAAGTATGGCTGTTGATAATATTGTAACCTGAGCCACGGTGAGTTCAAAGCTTTCAGGCAGAGAGACAAAGACAATCATGGCGCTGTATATATTATTAACCATGGCCGTAGCCCACACCAGCCCCATAATACCGGGCAGCCCCATAAGGTGCATCAGAGGTTCCAGGGCAGATGCCAGGTAAGGAAGCAAACCAAGCTCAGCAATTAACTTTACAGCGATAATGATGGGCACCATTATCTTCAAAAGTTCAATCCAGGCTGTAAATGACTCTTTAATTACGCTGTATATAGCTTTTGCAAAAGACTTCATGCTGAGTATGTTTAATTTTGGGGGTCCAGGGTCAATAGTCCAATGTCCAAGGTATAAGGTCCAAGGTCCAAGGTCTAAGGTCCAAGGTCCACCGTTTAAAGTCTAAAGTCTAAAATCATGGGGCTAATGTATAAAGTATAAAGTCCGGGGCATAGTCAAAAAAATCTTATTCGTATCTGTTTAGCGCTTTTAAGGAAAGCAGGGGACAGGCACTCCGGGACCCATTTGAGCATCAATTTGTGCTCAAAGTGACTCATTTTTGGAACAAGTGGGTCCCGGAAGAGCCAGTCCCCGTGCCACATCCAAAGCGCTAAACAGATACTCCTATTCAAGGTTTTCAGCTTTCAACCCTCAACCTCCAGCCTTCAGCCTCCAACCTTCAACCTCCAGTCTTCAGTCTTCAGCCTTCAACCTTTAACCTTCAACCTTCAACCTTCAGCCTTCAACCTTCAACCTCCAGCCTTCAACCTTCAGTCTTCAACCTTCAGCCTTCAGCCTTCTCCCATAATCCTTCTCCCTCCACTCTTCAAAAAATCTGTCTTAACAGATCTTCTTCAGTGCTCGGTCCTGTCTGAGCCTGCTCTCCTGTACTTGATGAGACACTTCTGCGGGTTGGTTCAGTGCCTGCGATAAATGGCAGAAAATAACTGCCTTCAGCACCGGAGTCAGCCAGAAGACCAGTTTCCGAATCTATCCTGACCATGGTCACCCCTGCTGGACGAGAAAAGTCCTGCACAGGATAGTCTTCTTCCACCTGCTGACGGTAGTTTACCCATATAGGAGAGGCAGCTCTGGCACCAGTTTCAAACCTTCCCATGGGCGTCAATTGATCAAAGCCAACATAGACCCCGGTAATAAGATAAGGAGAGTACCCAATATACCAGGCATCGTTTTGATCATTGGTGGTACCTGTCTTGCCTGCCACCGGTCTGTTAAGCACCCTGGCTCTCCAGCCAGTTCCATCACGAACCACTTCCTGAAGAATATTTGTAATAATATAAGCGTTTTCAGGAGTTGTTGCCTGCACAGGATGATCTTCATTACGGTAAAGCTCATTTCCCCATGAGTCTGCTACCCTGTTGACAAACCTTAAGGGCATGTATGATCCATCTCTGGCAAAGGCTGAATAGGCCTGACATAAATTCAAAAGAGACATGGGCACGGACCCAAGACTGATGGAAAGATCTCTTGGAAATTCTTCATCAATGCCAAAGTCCCTGAAGCGCGAAACCATCTCATTAATGCCCATCTGCTGAGCAATGCGGATCGTCACAAGATTTCTTGACTTCACAAGGGCAGTACGCAGCAAGGTTGGCCCATAAAAAACACCTTCAAAATTCTTGGGTCTCCAGCTGGTCATTGTGGTGAAATCGTCATATACAATGGGAGCGTCAAGCACAGTTGAGGCTGGAGTAAAACCATTATCCATGGCAACGGAATACACAAAAGGCTTGAAAGCCGAGCCTGGCTGTCTTTTGGCTTGCGTAGCGCGGTTAAAATGACTGCGGTTAAAATCATAGCCGCCCGCTATAGCCAGAACTTCTCCAGTCCTGGGATCAGCTGAAACAAGTGCTCCTTCAACAACTGGCTCCTGTTCCAGAGCGAGTTCCAGAATTTCCGGCTCATCATCTTCAGTCAGCTTAATAGAAGCCCATACAATATCCCCTTTTTTCAGCACTCTTGTGGCATCACGAACAGCTCGCACCTCTTCCGGAGCTCTGGACGGATCTAAAGTTCTGCACCACGACATGGTGGATACATCCATCCAGCCTTTATATGGTCCAAACCGGACACTGGCCCCTGATTCCTGCACATCCTCCACTAGAGCCTGCAACCATCTCTTTCCCTGTAACTGATCATCACTGATATCCTGACTCAGGAAATTATCGTACTGGTCAGGCTCAATATTATCCAAAGGGCCTCGCCACCCCCTTCTTTTGGTGGATTCGCGAAGCCCCTGCCTTAATGCAGATTGCGCTGCATCAAGATGCTTGATAGCAGCCCCGGTATTTACAAGAAGCCCGCCCTCATAAACCTTGTCTTCACCAAACTTACGAATCAATTGCCTTCTAACCTCTTCAAGATAATAGGGACCGTGTCTCCAGGATGGATCCGGCATGGACTCGTATTCCAAGGGCTCTGTCATTGCTTCCTCAAACTCTTCTGAGGTGATCCAGCCCAGATCTCTGAGGCGATTCAGAACATAAACCTGTCTGTGCCTTGCCCCCTGAGGATTGCGATAAGGATTAAGTCTGGACGGGGCCTTGGGCAATGCAGCGATCAATGCGGACTGGGCAAGAGTCAAGTCCCTGGCATTTTTTCCAAAGTAAATCCTGGCTGCAGCTTCTACACCATAAGCCCTGGCACCGAGAAAAATCTGGTTGAGGTAAATGGTCAGTATTTCATCTTTTGTGAGATGATTTTCCAAGCGGTATGCAAGAATAGCCTCTTTTATTTTTCTGGTATAGCTTCTCTCAGGAGTCAGTAAAAGTGACTTTATTACCTGCTGGGTGATGGTACTCCCACCCTGGACAATTTCACCTGCCTGAAAATTTTGAATTGCTGCTCTGACAATCCCCAGAAACTCCACGCCTTCATGTTCATAAAATCCGGCATCTTCAGCAGCCAGGAAAGACTTGACTACCCATGGAGACACTTGATTCAGAGACACAAGAAAACGCATCTCACGATAAAAATATCCAAGCACTTCATCGTCTCTCGTCAAAACAGTTGTGACAAGAGGAGGATTGTAGTCAGAAATATCTTTATAATCCGGTAGATCCTGAGCAGCCCATTTGTAGACACCATATCCAGCGCCAACTGCGGCAATGCTGAGAAAAATAAATATAATCAGAATAATCTTTAAAAATTTCATAATTGTTCTGGGTTCCGGGTTCTAAGTTCTAAGTTATAAGTTATAATTTGATTTGCTGCTTTCCAGATTACTGACCATGGTCAGATATTTTTTTCTTAAATCTTCTGGATCAACTCCAAACAATCGAATAAGTTGCTGAACGGATTTTTGTTCATTCTGTGCAAGACACCCGGGATCTTCCAGAACAAACAGTTTGTCATTGTAAAACCAGAAAGGGTAAATCCTGCAGTAAACTGGCCTTAAATCGTGGGGCAGGGAGCATCCATTATTACCAAGAAAAACGCACGAGTAATCTTCAGTATTGTTTAGACGAAAGTGAGAATTGTCAAGGCTGAAAATGGATAACAGTTTTTTTCTCGGCCAGGGCAGAAGCTTGCCTAATCTATGGATAAAATCTGCCTGGTTTGGTTCTTCAATATAAAAATCATGAGATGCCGAATAAGCACTTATGGTCTGAATTTCGTGATTTGACAAGGGAAAACAGTATTTTTCCGCACCAGGATTGATCCGACAACACGTTGGATTGACCTGACTGCACCTGACACAGACGTAGTCTGAAGTTGCAGGAGGGGTGATACTTACCATGAAAATAATGCGGGCTTTACCCAAAAGCCAACAGAAACAAGGATCGTCAAGTTGGGGGCATAACTGGACTTTTCAGACTGAAGGCTGAATGTGAAAGGTGGAAGATTCAGGTTCTTGGACATTATTGCTCTTGTCAGTATAAAAATAATTTTTTGCTGCCCCGGAAAAGCCCTGCTGTGCAGGAAATCCCTCGAATTTGCTTGCGGACTAACAGGATTGAAGCGGTTAGTAACTTACAGCCGGTGTTGCAGGCATAATCCACGTTAGACTTTGGACATCAGACCTTAGACCTTGGACCTTAGACCTTGGACCTTAGAACTTGGACCTTGGACCTTGGACTTTAGTAACTTACCGTTTCAACCCTGTAGAAAAAAACAAGAAATTGATTTAACCTTGAAAGAGCAATGATGCCCAAGATCCTTATTCTTCAGCCTTCAGCCTTCAGCCTTCAGCCTTCAGCCTTCAGCCTTCAGTCTTCAGTCTGAAAAGTAAGGTTATCGTTCAAACTCAACTATTCTTGTTTAAACTGGGTTGTGGGCACAGCCCGCATTAGACTTTAGCCTTTAGACTGTAGACCTTAGAAACCACCCGCCCCTGCTGATCTATGCATGCGATACAGAAAACTTGTATTTTCCCTTACCAAGGAGATCATGAAGATGTATAATGCCCATAATTTTCTTCTGTTGATCCACTATTGGCAGCACAGTTACTGTGTTTTCTTCCATAATATCAAGAACTACACCGGCATTAACCCCGGAATCAACACTTAAAGGTGAGGGATTCATAAATCTGGATACAGGTTCGGTGGGAACAATCCTGTCAGCACAAACCATACGACGAACATCACCATCTGTAATAACCCCATGAAGAATATTTTGATCATCAACGATAAACACTACTCCGAATCCAGCCTGGTTCAGGACAGCCAGAGCATTCTGCAAACTGGTAGTATGATCTGCAACAGGCAGGTTCTGAGTGTGCATCAGCTCCAGAATATTTTTGCCAAGTCTTTGCCCCAGAAAACCCCCTGGATGATATCTTTGAAAATCTGCCGGCTCAAAATGTTTACAGCGCATAAGGCAGATGGCCAGAGCATCTCCAACGGCGAGAGCTGCAGTAGTGCTTGCAGTGGGTGCCAGCCCCAGCATGCAGGCCTCTCTTGGAACCTTAACTTTAATGGTAATGTCAGACAATAGGGCCATGGAAGATTGAGAATCCGAGGTAATGGCAATTATACTCACCCCGAGAGCCTTAAAACTGGGAATAATTGAATTAAGTTCGTCGGTTTCTCCACTGTTGGAGATGGCCAGTATCAGGTCATGGCAGGTAATCATGCCCATATCGCCGTGAGCGCTTTCCACAGGATGCAGGTAAAAGGAAGGGGTGCCTGTGCTGCTCAGGGTTGCGGCAATCTTGCGGCCAATAAGCCCTGACTTGCCAATACCTGTGATAACGATTCTTCCTGAACACGCTGCCATTTTTGATAATGCAGTGCTGAAATTATGGTCAAGGTCCTCTTTGACCGCCTTTATGCCTTCTATCTCAATATCCAGCACGGTTCGAGCAAGATCCAGATACTCATGCGAGTCAAAGGGCACGGCTACACTTCCAGACACATTTTTCCGCAATGGCTGCCGGGTGGAACGGGATAATCTTCGTTAAAACAGGCCAGACAAAAACCCTGATTGTTATTGATGGCTTTCAGCAAACCGTCGATGGACAGATAATGGAGACTGTCCAGCCCAATATAACGGGCAATATCATTCACTTCATGGTTGGCGGCTATGAGTTCTCCTTTGGATGAAAAATCAATACCATAAAAACATGGAAAGCGGATGGGCGGACAACTTACACGCATATGAATTTCTCTGGCACCCAGTTCTCTAAGCTTTTTCACCCTGGTCTTAATTGTAGTGCCTCTGACTATGGAATCTTCAACAATAAGAAGCTTTCTGTTTCTGATCATACTTCTCGCTGGATTAAGCTTCACTCTGACTCCAAAGTCACGCATATCCTGAGACGGCTGAATAAAGGTCCTGCCCACATAATGATTTCTGATCATGGCCATTTCAAAGGGTAAACCAGACTCCTGAGCATACCCTACTCCGGCATACATGCCCGAGTCAGGAAAAGGCATGACAAAATCAGCATCAACCGGGGCTTCCCTGGCCAGTGTCATACCCATTCTTTTTCTGGACTGATAAACCTCCTGACCAAATACTATGGAATCAGGTCTTGCGAAATAAATAAGTTCAAAGGCACAGGCAGCATTCTTTTGATTTTCTGCATAAAATACACTTCTGAGCTTGCCCTGCTCGATAATAACCATTTCACCTGGATTTACACAGCGCAGGTATTCCGCTTCGAGCAAATCAAAGGCACACGTTTCCGAAGCAAGAACATATGAATCCCCCACCCTGCCGATGGAAAGAGGACGAAAGCCATGTGGATCACGAACAGCAATGAGCTTGTCATTGGCCAGAATCAAAAGTGTATAAGCTCCTTTTATTCTTTTCATAGCCTTGATAAGGGCTTCTTCAAAGGAATTTCCGTTCATATACCTGGAAATGAGGTGGACAATTATCTCACTGTCCATGGTGGTCTGAAAGATAGCTCCCTGATCCTCAAGTTCCTGGCGCAGCTCATATGTATTGACCAGGTTGCCGTTATGCCCCACGGCAATGGACATATTCTTGAATCTGACCAGAAATGGCTGTGCATTTCTGATAAGTGAAGCTCCAGTGGTGGAATATCTGATGTGGCCGAGAGAAATATCACCTTTGAGCTGGTGACCAAGGTGATGCTCGCTGAATACGTCCGCCACTAAGCCCATTCCCTTCTGCTCCCTGATCTTACTGCCGTCCCAGGTAACTATTCCAGCGCTTTCCTGACCCCGGTGCTGCAGGGCGTAGAGCCCGAAGTATGCCATACGGGCGGCTTCAGAATGTCCATATATACCAAATAATCCGCAATATTCTTTTTTCATGATATAACTACTTCGTAATATAGTATTCCTGCATGCTTTTGACATTTAAACCCAGGTTCGCCTTTTCCTTGATGGCAAGAACCAGCGCCTTGGCTGCAGCAATGGTAGTGGTGTATGGAATCCTGTACAATACAGCAGCCTGCCTGAGAGATGACGAATCACTTACAGTTTTTTTGCCTGAAGATGTATTGATGACCAGACTGATTTCTTTATTTTTAATGCTGTCAATAACATTGGGACGCCCTTCAAAGACTTTGTTTACCACCTTGCAGGGAATATTATGCTCTTTCAAAAGAGCAGCAGTGCCCCTTGTGGCCATTATTTCAAAGCCCAGCTCATGAAAAGCAGCTGCCGGTTCAACACAGTGAGGCTTGTCGTACTCATTGACTGAAATAAAGACACATCCCTTTTCAGGGAGCATCTGGCCAGCTCCGAGCTGACTTTTCATAAAGGCCAGACCAAGGTTGTCATCAATCCCCATGACTTCTCCTGTTGAGCGCATTTCCGGCCCCAGGAGCACATCCACTCCAGGATATTTGTTAAACGGCAATACTGCTTCCTTAACAGAATAGTATCCCTGTTTACGCATGGACCATGGATCAAGGTCTTTCAGTTTACGCCCCATCATGACCTGCGTGGCCATTTTGGCCAGAGGAACTCCAGTAGCTTTGCTCACAAATGGCGATGTTCTGGAAGCTCTGGGATTGACTTCAAGTATATATACATGTCCATCCTTGACTGCAAACTGGATATTCAGCAAGCCTATTACATTCAATTCCCGGGCCAGCTTCTTGGTCTGCTCTTCAATTTCCTGAACAATTTCTGCATCAATGGAGTGCGGAGGCAAAACACAGGCTGAATCTCCCGAATGCACCCCTGCCTCCTCTATGTGCTCCATGATGCCGGCAACATATGTTTCCTGTCCATCACTCAAGGCATCCACATCAACTTCCACGGCATGCTCAAGAAATTTATCAATTAATATGGGATGATCAGGAGAAACCATGACTACATTTTTAAAATAGGCCTGCAGCTGCTCCTGGTCATAAACTATTTCCATAGCCCGCCCTCCCAGGACATATGACGGCCGGACCACTATGGGATAACCGATTTGCGAGGCAATGGCTGCTGCGCCTTCAATGGATTTGGCTGTGCCATTGGCCGGCTGAAGCAGGTTAAGCTTTTTGATCAATGCCTGAAAACGCTCCCGGTCTTCAGCCCGGTCTATACTGTCCGGAGATGTGCCAATAATGGGCACCCCTGCCTTCATTAGCGGGACAGCAAGATTAAGAGGTGTCTGTCCGCCAAATTGTACAATCACCCCGTCAGGCTGTTCAAAATCAATAATATTCATGACATCTTCAAATGTCAGGGGCTCAAAGTACAGAAAATCCGAAGTATCGTAATCCGTACTTACAGTTTCAGGATTGGAATTGACCATTATGGAACCTACTCCCATTTCCTTCAGGGAATAGGCTGCGTGTACGCAACAATAATCAAATTCAATGCCCTGCCCTATCCTGTTAGGGCCTCCTCCCAGGATCAGAACCTTTTTACGATTGTCCGGGGATACTTCACTGTTTTTTTCATAAGTCGAGTAAAAGTAAGGTGTATAAGCTTCAAATTCTGCGGCGCATGTATCAACCAGATAATATGTTGGTGCAATATTAAACTTTTTGCGAATTTTGCGCACTTCTTCCTCTGATTTTTTCCAGATCAGCCCCAGTTGACGATCTGAAAAACCCATTTCCTTGGCCTTGATTATCGCTGGCTTGAGACCAGAATTACTGATGGACAGCTTCTCTTTGCGACTCAATTCCAGCAGTTGTTTCTCAAAATCAACAATCTCTTCCATTTGTTGAATAAACCATGGGTCTATACCCGTCAGTCTGTATATTTCATCAGTGCCCAAACCAAGCAAGATGGCCTGACGAAGGGCATACATCCTTTGTGAGTTGGGAACCCTGAGAGCTGTTCTTATATCTTCTTCAGACGGCAAAGCCTCATTGAAACCCGAAGCAAACCCCAGTTGCCCGGTCTCTAAGGATCGCAGTCCCTTCTGAAATGCTTCCTTGAAAGTCCTTCCAATGGCCATGGTTTCTCCCACACTTTTCATGGCAGTGCCCAGTACATCTTTTGCTCCGGGAAATTTCTCAAAAGTAAATCTGGGTATCTTGATGACGCAATAGTCAATGGTGGGTTCAAAGGAAGCCATGGTTTCCTTGGTGATATCATTGGGAATCTCATCCAGTGTATAGCCAACAGCAAGCTTGGCTGCAATCTTGGCTATGGGAAACCCGGTAGCTTTGGATGCAAGCGCTGAAGATCTTGATACCCTGGGGTTCATTTCAATGACCACCATGTCGCCATTATCCGGGTTGATGGCAAATTGAACATTGGATCCACCGGTTTCCACGCCGATTTCACGCATAATATCAATGGAAGCGTTACGCATGAGCTGATATTCATGATCAGTCAGAGTCTGGGCTGGAGCAACTGTAATGGAGTCTCCTGTATGGACTCCCATGGGATCCACATTCTCAATGGAACATATTATTACACAATTATCATTCTTGTCCCGCATGACCTCAAGCTCAAACTCCTTCCAGCCAAGAACAGACTCTTCCAGCATGACCTCGCTTTTCAGACTTGCCTCTAAACCCTGATAACAGATAGCTTCGAGATCCTCCATATTATAGGCAATTCCGCCTCCAGTTCCACCGAGAGTATAAGCTGGACGAATTATTATTGGAAAAGAAATGCGCTGGGCAAGGTCTCTGACCTGATCCATATTACGTGCTATTGCGCTTTTGGGGACTTTGAGGCCTATATTGGACATGGCCTGCCTGAATTCCTGTCGCGACTCTGCCTTTTGAATGGCTGGCAAAGACGCTCCAATCAGTTCCACCCCGTATTTGTCAAGAGTACCATCCTCAGCCAGAGCAACTGCTGTATTCAGGCCTGTTTGACCGCCCAGAGTAGGCAGCAGGGCATCAGGACGCTCACGCTCAATAATTCTGGCCACAGTCTCCGGTTCAATTGGCTCGATATAAGTCTTGTCAGCAAGTTCAGGGTCTGTCATGATAGTTGCCGGATTGGAGTTGACCAGGATGACTTCATAACCCTCTTCTTTCAAAGCCTTCAGGGCCTGAGTGCCTGAGTAGTCGAACTCGCAAGCCTGGCCGATAACAATAGGTCCGGATCCGATAAGCATAATCTTTTGAATATCTGTTCTTTTGGGCATGTCTGATCTTTTTAGGATATAAGGTTAATTATAAATATTTACGTCATGGTAACGTATCAGCTGACAAAGTCAGTTTTCTTAAAGTTTGAGCAGCACAAACCAATGGTTTGCAACAGATGACACCAGCAAATTTGTATATCTACCGGTAATGGCTGGCAAGGTCAATATTTTTACATGGGTGGACTTTCAAGAGGCGCTTACAAGTAACTGGAATCGTTTTGCTAATAAAATCAAACGGTTAGAATTTTCATATTTTTACGATTTTTGCTTATGATTGATGCACATTTGCCTGAAAAATTCCGTCAAAGATGAGAGCTTTGCGCCTGGCACAGGGACTGTCCCTCGCTGTGTAAATTTTATCATTAAAGCAAATTTCTTCCAGGAACCAATGCAGTATCGTTCTTTATTATAGTACCTCGCGGGGACTGTCCCAATTTCCAGAAAAGTGACAGACTCGTAAAGTTACTCACAAGTTCGGTCCCGGTCCGCCCGGGTGAGGAGCTTACAAGTAACTTCAAAAAAACTGGACCCCGGATCAAGTCCGGGGTGACGGTTAAAGCAAACTACTACTCTTTGTCGTCATTCCGGCGAAAGCCGGAATCCAGGTTTTTTCTTATTCCCAGGCTCCAGCCTGGGAATACCTCTTTTTTTGTGGCTCTAACCACATCTTGAAGAAGCGGCTGGAGCCGCAAGAGCAAAACGTTCCCAGGCTGGAGCCTGGGGACGAGGGGTAAGTACGGGTCTGTTCTTCAATGTGGAGGCGGCTTCCAGCCGCCTAATCTTTAATAGCCTGCAGGATGCAGACTCCACTTTAAAGGCAGTTACTCGTAACCTCGGTCCCGGTACACCCAGGTGAGGAGCTTACAAGCCAAACCAGCAATAAATCACAAAGTATTACAAAAACGTCATTTTATCTCCCAGCTTTTGGCCATTTTTTACAAATTTGACAATTAACCATGGTCTAAGATAATCAAAGTCTACAATTTACACGTACATTGACTCAAGGATCCCTCATGCGAGTAGCCCTTTTACAGATCAATCCAACCATATGTGATCTCCAGAATAATGCCCTGCTCATCCTGAAAGCCGCCAGCCGGGCATTTGCTCTGAAAGCAGATATGTGTATCACTCCTGAACTTGCCATTACCGGTTATCCCCCCAGGGATCTTCTTTTCAGATCAGATCTAATTGATGAGTCTCATCAAGCATTGAAATGGCTGGCTTCCAAGCTCCACGACTGCCCTCCTGTCCTGGTTGGCACACCCTGGCGCCATCACAAAAAAGAAGCATTGCTTAATGGTGCCTGCCTGCTCTGGCAAGGTAAAATTGCAGGTTTTTTCGGCAAAAGCCTTTTGCCCAATTATGATGTTTTTGATGAGCAACGCTACTTTTTACCAAGTGAGCATCCCGGTTCTTTTGACTATCATGGACTTAAAATCGGGGTCACCATTTGCGAAGACATCTGGAATGATGATGATTTCTGGGAAAATAAAAGGTACCGGACCAACCCGGTTCAACACCTTTCTGACCAGGGTGCGGACATAATTGTCAATCTTTCCGCCTCTCCCTTTTCTCTTGGCAAACAGGCTCTTAGAAAAGGTATGCTCAGCTCTCTTGCTGTGAAATACAGGTTGCCCTTTCTTTTCTGCAATCAGGCAGGATGTAATGACGACCTTGTCTTCGACGGCAGAAGCATGGCTGTAGACCATAATGGACGCATGATTGCTGCTGCAAAGGAATTTGATGAAGACCTGCTCATAGTTGATCTAAACAATTATGACAGCAACAGGGTTCAACACCACGACTTCACAAAGGAATCCGAAGCCTGGCAGGCTGTTGTAGCGGGTATCAGGGATTATACCTGCAAGAACAACTTTGCCGGCATTGTTCTGGGCCTGTCAGGCGGGATTGACTCTGCGCTGGCAGCAGTGGCTGCAGCCAGGGCTATTGGCCCCGATAAAGTAACCGGGGTCATGATGCCTTCACCTTATTCCAGCACAGGCAGTGTAGAAGATTCTATAGAGCTGGCCCGTAATATCGGTATCAAAACATTAGAAATCCCCATCAGCAATCTGATGCAATCCTTTGACCATGCTTTGGCGCCTGTCTTTCACAGCCTGGAACCTGACATTACTGAAGAAAATATTCAGTCCAGAATCAGAGGAAACCTGCTCATGGCCATCTCCAATAAAATGGGATGGTTAGTACTGGCTACAGGCAACAAATCCGAACTGGCCGTAGGCTACTGCACGATTTACGGAGATATGTCCGGAGGGCTGGCACCTCTTGCAGATATCCCCAAAACTCTGGTTTATTCCATTGCCCGCTGGATTAACAGTCATGAGCAAAACATCATTCCAGAGCAAATCATAACAAAACCGCCTTCTGCAGAGCTCAAACCTGACCAGACAGATCAGGACAGCCTGCCTGATTATGAAACTTTGGATCAAATCCTGCATCTGCACGTCCAGTGTAATTTTCACCTTGAACAGATAATCGCTCGCGGCTATTCCCCGGCAGTTGTCAAAAAAGTAATAAACATGGTGCGCAAGGCTGAATTCAAGCGCCGCCAGAGTCCTCCAGGTTTGAAAATAACTGATCGGGCCTTTGGAACAGGCTGGCGCATGCCTGTCACCGCAAGCTGCACCAAAGTTACAAAAATGTAAACCCTGCTGATTATTGACCGGCCATATGTGGAGGAAAAATATGTGTCGACTGTTTTCTTTAACCAGTGTTGAACCGGTCTCTCCCATGAAGGCCATACAGGCGCTGGACATGATGAAAGAGGGCCATGACGGGTCCGGCATAGGTCTTTTTTTATCAGACCTTGAAGGGCCGTTTGCCAAGTATAAGGACCTGCCCATTCTTTCCGGAATATTCACCCAGTCAGGTTTGAGACGATTGGAAGACTATATGTCATCCCAGGGATTTCTGCCCAGGCATCTCGTGACCTTAGAGGCAGGAGTTGCTCCCCCGCCTGGTACTCCCAAAAGAGAGATATACCTGATTCAGGTTTATGAACCTCCAGAAAGCTGGTCTGATCTTACGCCTGAGCAGCAGGAAAAGGAACTGACCAGAACCAGACTCACCCTGCGCCACATGGGTCAACAAAACGAAGATATGGTCATCTTCAGCTTCTGGCCGGATGTGGTCATGATCAAGGAAGTGGGCGATCCCATGGAGATTGGAACCTATCTCGGCCTTGACCGCGAAGATATATACGCCCGGCGTATTCTTGCTCAGGGCCGCCAGAACACCAATTACGGCATCAATCTTTATGCCTGCCATCCATTTTTCATCCAGGGTGTTGCCAGCATGACCAATGGTGAAAATACAGCCTTCATTCCCATTAAAGAATATCTCAGCACCCAGGGAGTTCTGGGGTATGAAGGTTATCAGTCTGATTCAGAAGTATTTACCCATATTCTGCACTTCACACTCAAAGAGCTTAAACTTGGCATTGAAGCATACAAACACATCATCACTCCGCTGCAGGACCATGACATGGCCAGACACCCTCAGAAGGATTTTCTGGAAAAACTCAAACAGTCCTGCCGCAGACTCATCATAGATGGACCCAATTGTGTTATTGGCTGTCTGCCTGACAAAACCATGTTTATGGTTCAGGACAGAAAAAAACTCCGGCCCGGAATTGTAGGCGGAAAACCCGGATTATATGCTTTTTCCTCAGAATCCTGCGGTTTGGACGCAGTCATTTCTGACAGGGATAAATCAAAGGACTTTCAACCCATGCACTTAGATACAGTTATTGTTCAACCCGATTGCAGGGAGGTGAAAATATGCAGGCAAACGCAGCCATTACCCCTTCAACGCTAAGCCGGCGTGAACTGCCGTGGCAGATTAAATGGGACATAAGCACCTGCACCCTGTGCGGACGCTGTACTTCCATCTGCCCTGTAAAGGCCATTGAATTTGGAACCTTCCGCAAAAGACAAATCAATATTCCAGGCTTTGGATCTACACAAAAGCCTGAGTCAACCCCTGACGTATATTATGGAATCAGACAGAAAACAGATCCGGTTTTTGCCTGCGTGGGCTGCAGCATGTGCAACCTTGTCTGCCCCAACAACGCCATAAGCCCTGTCCATTCAGAACATACTGATTCCCTCAAGTTTCACCGAGACTCGGCCGGATTGCCGAGAACCAGAGGTGGAAGGCGCAATTCTGCCGACAGTGTACTGGATCAGATCAAATTCATCCGCATATCCATGCTTACTGATCCAGCATTAGATGCCGGCAGGCATGAATTTGAACTCAAAACCCTCATCGGCAGAATCCTGTCACCTGCCAAAGCCCTGGAGGCCACCCTGGAAAATGGATGGAGCCCGCCTGTACGTGAAATTTACCCCCTGCTCATCGGAGGTATGAGTTTTGGGGCACTTTCACCTAATATGTGGGAAGGTCTGCAGATGGGTGTGGCGTACCTTAATGAAGAACTTAAAATGCCTGTCCGCATGTGTACAGGCGAAGGCGGCTGCCCGCCCAGGCTGCTCAGATCCAGATTCATTAAATATGTTATTCTGCAGATAGCCAGTGGTTACTTCGGCTGGGATGAAATTATTCATGCCATTCCTGAAATGAAGGAAGACCCTTGTGCTGTCGAGATAAAATACGGTCAGGGAGCCAAGCCCGGTGACGGCGGTCTCCTGCAATGGCACAAGGTCAATCAGCTCATTGCAGCCATTCGCGGAGTCCCTCCGGGAGTCAGTCTGCCCAGCCCCCCTACACATCAGACCAAATATTCCATAGAAGAGGCTGTGGCCAAGATGATCCAGTCCATGAGCATGGCCTGGGGTTTCAGGGTACCGGTATATCCCAAGATATCTGCTTCCAGCACCTCTCTTGCTGTACTGAACAACCTGACCAGAAACCCATATGCCTCGGCACTGGCCATTGATGGAGAAGATGGAGGAACCGGAGCCGCATATAATGTTTCCATGAACCATATGGGGCACCCCATAGCCTCTAATTTGCGGGACTGTTATCTCAACCTGGTCAAACTGGGCATGCAAAATGAAATTCCCCTTATTGCAGGAGGCGGCACTGGGAAAAACGGCAACCTTGCGGCTAACTCTGCTGCACTGTTCATGCTGGGAGCCAGTGCAGTGCAGATCGGCAAATACATCATGCAGGCTGCTGCCGGTTGTCTTGGTACCGAAGGTGATCGCTGCAATATATGCAATATTGGCAGATGTCCCAAGGGCATTACTTCCCAGGATCCTCGTCTGTATCGACGTCTTGACCCGGAACAGGTAGCTCAGCGGGTGGTTGATGTTTATACTGGTTTTGATACAGAACTCAAAAAGATAGTGGCACCCTTAGGACGCTCCACTTCCCTGCCCATTGGCATGTCCGATGCTCTCGGTATCGCGGACAGGGCGGCCGCGGATAGATTACAGATCAAATATGCTGTCTGATAAAGGAAAACATATATGAACAATAAAGACACTATGGAACTCCATGGAAAAGATCAGACATCCCGGGTATCATCCCGGGTTCTTGAAGAAAGGATTCAGCAGGCTGTTCACAATGGAGTAAAACACTTAAAAATAAATGCATTTGGCCAGCACGGTCTTGGAGGCAGAATTTTTGAGGCCTGCAAACAAGAGATAAAAGTCGACATCACTGGTGCGCCTGGTCAGCGAACAGGCGCCATGGGCACCCGGGGTACAACCATAGAGGTTCACGGTCCGGTTTCCGATGATGTAGGCTGGCTCAATGCCGGAGCTGAGATCATTGTCCATGGATACGCCACCAATGGAGCCTGTAATGCCATGGCCCAGGGCAAGGTTTATATAGCAGGCTGTATCGGTTCGCGAGGCATGACCATGACCAAGTATAACCCCAGGTTTGACCCTCCGGAGTTGTGGGTGCTTGGTTCCACTGGAGACTATTTTGCGGAATTCATGGCTGGTGGTGTGGCTGTTATTTGCGGACATAACCCTCAAGATACTGAGAATGTTCTGGGGTACCGGCCCTGTGTGGGCATGGTGGGAGGAAAAATCTTTTTTCGCGGCCCTATCCAGGGTTACAGCACAACAGATGCCCGTCTTACCCCCATAACACAAGATGAATGGGACTGGCTGAAGTCAAACCTGGGCAGTTTTCTGGACAAAATCAGCAAGCCGGGACTACTGGATAAACTAACACATAGAGAAGAGTGGCAATGCCTTGTTGCCAGAACTCCCATGGAAAAGGTGGGCAGTGCAAGGCGATCCATGTCCGAATTTCGCAAAAATGTGTGGGACAAGGAACTGGGACAGGGTGGTATGATCGGGGAACTGACCGATCTGGACAGAAGTCCTGTTCCCTTAGTTACCACCGGGGACCTGCGCAGATATGTTCCTGTCTGGGAACACCGAAAATACATGTCTCCCTGTCAGGCAGCCTGTCCTTCAGGAATACCTGTGCAGGAACGCTGGCGACTTATCCGGGAAGGCAAGGTGGACGAGGCCAATGATGTAGCTCTTGCCTTTACTCCTTTTCCAGCTTCCATTTGCGGTTATCTCTGCCCTAACCTGTGCATGCAGGGCTGCACCAAGAATATTGGCAGGCTTCAGCCCGTAGACATAACCATACTTGGTCGAAAAGGCATTGATTCCAAGCCTCCAGAGCTGCCTCCTTTAAGTGGCAAAAAAATCGCGGTTATAGGCGGTGGGCCTGCCGGCATATCTGTAGCATGGCAGCTCCGTCTTCAGGGGCATGAAGCTGTCATCTATGATCTCGAAGAAGAACTGGGGGGTAAAATGAGTTCAGCAATCCCTGAACACCGCCTGCCTCCTGAAGTATTGGGTGCGGAACTCAAAAGAGTGCGCCAGGTTCTTTCCCATATTCAGCTGCAGCACAATCTGAGTGCTCAAGAGTTTGAACAGCTGCAAAAGGATTATGAATTCGTGGTCATAGCTGCAGGCACTCAACAACCCAGAACGATTCCAGTCCCTGGATCTGAAAGAATCATCCCTGCTTTAACCTTCCTTAAAAATGCCAGAAAAAACTCTCAGGATGTTGGTAAAAAAGTGGTCATAATCGGAGCAGGCAATGTTGGCTGTGACGCAGCCACAGAAGCGCATAGACTTGGCGCTGAAGAAATCACCCTGATTGACATCCAGGAACCGGCTTCTTTTGGTAAGGAAAGAAAAGAGGCTGAAGCAGTGGGCGCGAGTTTTAGATATCCTTGTTTCACTAAGGAAGTTACCTCAGAAGGCGTGGTTCTGACCACAGGAGAAGTCATACCTGCCGACACTGTCATTATTTCCATAGGGGATGTGCCCCAATTGGATTTTCTAAGTACTGGCATTGCCGTAGATAGAGGCTTTATCCTGGTTAATGAGATCAATCAGACCTCCAACCCCAAAGTTTTTGCCATAGGCGACATTGTCAAGCCAGGCCTGTTAACCGACGCCATTGGAGCAGGCCGCCGGGCATCTTCCGCCATAGACGCCATCATCAAGGGAGAACTGCCGGACAAGCAGCTTTCCTGGCTTAAAAACTATTCCATTGAGTACAGCGAGACAGCAGACAGAATTGATTATTCCCGCATGACCTTAGAATATTATGATCCGCGTACTACTGAGTATGATGGCCTGAGTAGCTGCGCCACTCAATGCTCATCCTGCGGAGCGTGTATGGACTGCAACCTTTGCGATGCAGTCTGCCCCACCGGGGCCATCCAGCGCGTTGAAAAGGACGGCAGCTTTCAAAGACAGGCAAACCCGGATAGATGCATTGGCTGTGGATTCTGTGCTGGATGCTGCCCGTGCGGAGTCTGGGCCCTTGTGGAAAACTTTCCCATGGGTTAGACATTTACTGCAAATTCCTGGTCAGCATGGTGTTTCATTTAAAAATAAAAAATAACTGCCCACGGAGTATACCAAGACACGAAGGTCATTAAACATTGCCAGACAGCGCATATGCCGTGATTTTCAGTATGTTCCGTGGGCAAACTCTCATAGCCCAGTGCCCCCTCCTCCGCCCTCTGACTTCTGCCCTCTGCCCTCTGACTTCTGCCCTCCGACCTCTGATCTCTGACCTCTGATCTCTGATCTCTGACCTCTGATCCCCGACCTCTGAGACTTTTCTTTTGCCTTCAAAGATATAAACTGTTAGTAACTTACTCCTGTAACCCCTGAAACCCTGTCATAAAAAACAAGAAATAGTGATAACTATCTGTCATTAAAATTGTGGAGCCGGCATCTTGCCGACTGTCAAAGTAATTAATAAAAATAATCACCATGTTTAAAAAAATTTTACACCCAGTATCATTAAGTGAACAGACCTCTTCTTTAAAAAAACGCTGTGTTTTTATCGATAAATTCGGCGGTCGTGAACTTATTCTGCTCCATGTGCTAAACCCTGGAATCAGTAACGAACTCCATGCTCGTTCCAAGCTGGACAGCATTGTCAATGATTTGCAGAAATCCAACATCAATGCTCGATACAAAATCACATCCGGCAGTACTGCTTCTGAAGTTGTGGCCGCTTCCCTGAACGAAAAAGCAGACGTCATTTATATGCCTGCCAGTACTAAAAACATCCTGGTATCAACCCTATTGGGCAGTGTCACTGATGATGTCATCAGATTGTCGGATATACCAATCTTCGTTCACAAACAAAGACCTGCACTAAAAGCCCATGAATCAGTTCAACAGGTTCTCTTTGCCACTGATTTTGCAGAAGCAGCCCAGAGAGCCTGGCCCCATGTTTCTCGACTTGGTCGCTTTATTCCTGAATTAATTATTCTTCATGTAGGGCAAAGAGCTTCCGACCCTCTGACAGAACAACTGCGCAGGGAAAGAGTAGAAGAAAAGCTTGATGAGCTTAAAGCAAAATTTCAGAGCGACTATGAAAACATCAGACACTTTTCCCGTATCGGTTCTCCATCAAAACACATCATTGCTGCTGCTGAACAGGAAAAAAGCGATCTGGTAATCCTTGGTCGAATCAATGAGCCCTTCCCTTCCAGGATTTTGGGCTCAACATGCGCCAGAGTCACCTCTGGGGTAAAAAGCTCGGTACTGTTGATTCCATGAAAAAAAGTATTATATTTTTATTGTCGGTGTCAGACCTTAACCAGAGAATAAAGGATGTGGGTTATTTATCGATTTTTTTGTATCCGACACAATAATTAAAGTGGAACAAAAGATCGCGCAGTTGTAATATTGCCACGTTTTGCCTCAAACGCAAAGAATGTTGTGGCTTTGTGTTGCCAGTTTAATTATGTTGACAGTGTTCCGTCTGTTTTTCAGAGCTCATTGCAGCTAATTGGGGCAATTGTGCGATAGACTTATGGAAGATTTTTAACGTTAAAAACTCAACGAAAAATCTTAATCCTATAAAAGGTCGAAGTCTCGGAGAAAGTATTTTTTTACATATAGCCAAAGAGAAATGAGTAACAATTTTGTAATCTCGATTACCCTTATGGTATAGACACTCCATGCCTATGATATCTTGGCTATTCGGCCAAGTCTTTTGTAGTTTTCTCCTGCTTTTCTTTACTGGCTTTCATTCGATATGTCTCATTTTATTATATTTGGCTTTTAATTTGCTTATTTCTGATATACAGGGTTTCTAATGATTTTTAACGTTTAGCATGGCTATCTTACTCATTTATTTACAACAGCTATTAAATCAAACAGGTAGCAAATCAAAGCATATATCTTTCAATAAAGGTTTTATGATAAACTTAAAATCACATAAAATAATTTGCCAGCAATTTCCTATAAAGGAGACAGGCCTCACCATTATTGAAATGGTAATAGCAATAGCTATTATATCTATTATTGCTTCCGTTGGAATTCCGCGTTTACAAGGAATGTTTCATTCAAACAGGGTTGCCGCGCTTGCCAATGAATTTATAGGTAATCTTAACCTTGCTCGTAGCGAGGCTGTAAGAAGAAGCGAGAGGGTTGTGCTATGCGTAAGTGTTGACGGACAAACCTGCGCTACAGAGGGTTCCTGGGATCAAGGATGGATTATTTTTGTAGACCCTAAAGCAAACAATACTGTTGAGCAGGACGATCAACTTCTTCGCATTCGTGGTCCTCTTGACAACAATGTAAAAATGGTGGGCAACACAAACGTTCAAAGAAGTATTACCTTTTTAGCAAACGGAGCTGTGGCTGGTATTGGTACAGGAACTATTACTTTATGTAGTCATAAACAAGGTATAGAATTAAGGTTAATCAGAACAGGTCGTATGCGATCTGAAAGAACTACCTGCTCGTGAATAACAGCTTGGAGTAGATAGTCACCCCTAAGCAGGTTTGTCATAACTCTTTCTTAAGATGTTAGAATCTTAAAAGTTGCCATATTTTGTTAGGTTATTGATAGGTATACCATCAGGAATGATCATTACGCGTTATTTTAAAACTAGCTGGGGAGGACCCAATGTCAGCTAGTCAAGAACTGCATAATTTGCACAAAGTAATTGTTCTTTAGTGTCGGTAAAAGTTATCAGTTATTTTTTTGGCATATGAAATAAATACATATAATTTCAGGCGGTTATGCTTTCTATGTGTCTGAATGACTGTAAACATCGCATGAAAAAGACCAGTCAATCCAAAGGGATGCACGATAATTTTTGACAGTCCAGTAACCGTTGTCTAAACGTTTAATAATTCCAATAATACTTAGGACTACAACATTAGATTCACAAAGCCTCTCATCTATGCTATGATCAATTTTAACATTAAATTTGAGCCAATGATGCCTAATCAAAAAGCAAATCGAAATTATGGTTTTTCCCTTGTGGAGATCCTTATCTCACTTGCAATTCTGGCAATTGGACTATTGGCAATTGCAGGTTTGCAAATAACAAGCTTAAGAAGCAATAATAGTGCATATCTATATTCACAAGCTACTTTTGCTTCATATGACATTATGGATAGAATGAGAGCTAATAGAAACCATGCACTGGCAGAATTTTACAACCTTGAGCTAGATTTTTTAGAAAACGATGATATTATCAATATCACAGAAAATTTTCTTAATAATCCTGAAATCCCTCAAGTTATCTATGATGATATACTGTATTGGATAACCAATCTTTCAAATAACCTACCACAACTAAGAAAAGTGTCTATTGGCCTGAATGCAGATATTGCCACTGTTGTTATAAAATGGAACGAGTCAAGATCAGAAATTGAAGAAGAACAAGATTTGACAGAATTCAGAACACAATCTCAATTATAATTATATATTTTATGTATTAATCGGGTAGTCTAAGTTTCTCTTGCAGCATCTGGATATATTAATTTTTTCGTGAAATCGTCTTTCAAGTATCACTCATGCCAAATTTGTAAAACAGATAAACCATTTTTTTAAGTTCTAAATTTATAAAATTTCATTTTAACAAATTAATATATTTATTTTTTTTCAAGATTTACATCATTTTTGCAAGTGATTCATGCACATTTACCAAAATAATTCCGTCAAAGATAGTTACTTTACGCCTGGCTCAGGGACTGTCCCTCGCTTTGTTAATTTTTTCATAAAGGCATATTTCTTCAAGGAACCAATGCAGTATAAATCTTCATTATAGTACCTCGCGGGGACTATCCCAATTTCCCAATATGGGAATGATTTTCAATGTGAAGACGGTTTTCTGTCGCCTGTTTTTTAATTGCCTGCAGGATGCAGACTCCGCTTATCAGGGCTGTTATTCTAATGCTCGATCCCGGTTTCCCCGGTGAAACGCTTGAAAATTGCTGGTAATTTTTTTAACACCCAAAAGCTTATAAAAATGTTAGCAAAAGTTAACTGCCTTACAATCTAAATTACTTCCGCCGGTAAATTATATGCTCAAATTTGTTGGATACAATAAAACTTTCCAAGCAGGACTCACTATTATTGAACTGCTTGTTGGGATGGTAATAAGTTTGGTAATTATTACAGGTGTATATCAAGTCTTCACTACATCAACAGCAAATTACAGGATGCAGGAAGGACTTTCCCGCATTCAAGAAAATGGAAGATTTGCCCTGGATATTCTTTCTTTCAATATAAGACAGGCAGGCTATCGAGGCTGTGCTTCCCATGGACCTCTTACCAATACTTTAAAAAACCCAGATGAGTGGAGCTATAAATTCGATGCCTCAGGCATTGAAGGATTCAATAATGTTGGATCTTCTGTAAGTGACCTTGGCGGCATTCCGACAGTACCCAATTCTGATGTCATTGTTGTAAGAACCCTCATTGGCGACAGTGTTAAAATTACTAAAAACAATAATTCTGCTCAGCTTTTTGCCAGTGTAACTTCTCAGGAAGAAAAAGCCTGCTCTGATGGAACAGATCGAGTGAGCGGCATTTGTCAAGGTGATATATTGCTTGTTTCTGACTGTGAGAAATCGAGAGTTTTTCAGGCAGGGAATATTCAAGTTGCTTCTGGTTCGCTAAATATCACCCATCCCGCAAGCGGAGATCCGGGCAATGCCATTTCATCATGGGGAGGAGCCAATGCTCCTGCAAGCGAACGATTTGGTCCTGGTGCAGAAATAATGAAATACTCAACTATCGTATACTATATTCGTTACAATCCTGCAGGCACTCCATCACTTTATCGCAGGGTTGGAACAGATAACTCTGAAGAGCTTGTTGAAGGAGTGGAAACGATGCAAATTATGTATGGAGTTGATAATGATAACGATCGAAATATTGATGAATATATTACAGCAGATCAGGTAAACGACTGGTCTGATGTTTACAGCGTAAGAATAGCTCTACTTATGAGATCGCCTAATCCTATTCGTACTACAGACAACAATTCAGCTACCAAGTACCAAGTTCTTGATGAGGAATTCGGACCATTCAATGATGAAAACATCAGAAGAATAGTCACAACCACTGTTGGCTTAAGGAATAGATTGCCTTAATCAAGTATTGACCCGCAAAATGTTGGAAGGAAATCTTTCTCTGCAAAAAATAACCTTCATAAGTCTTTGTTTTTTTATGACTTCTGACTTTTAAGGTTACAATGTAGAGTGATAAGACAAGCCTTAGAAAGGCTGGCAGCGTATTAAAATTGAGTGCAGGCATTGCTCTATATTATAGCTTTTTGGATGTATCATAATTTTGGGGGCAAAAGAGACTGACTTTGGGCGGCTAACTAATGGAAAATTTTTTCAGTATCAATAGTGAGCATAATCAATGAATAAATTCGACATAAATTTATCAGTATCTGAAAAAAACTCTGAATGCGGAACTGTCTTAGTTATCGGCATCATTATCTTAATGGTGCTTACTCTTTTGTCCGTTGTATCCATGAGGGTTACAACCCTTGAAGAAAGAATGGCAAGCGGATTAAGAGATCGTGACCTGGCTTTCCAGGCTGCAGAAGCAGCGCTGCGTGAAGGAGAGAGCCTTCTTGAGGTTGTCTCCTTGCCAGAGTTTGACAACTCTAACGGATTATTTCAGCCTGATCCTGAATTATGGCAAATTGATAATGCTGTATGGAATACTGATGCGCGTATTTTTACAACAAGCCTCCAAGGTCTCTCTGCTAAGCCTCACTATATAATTGAGGAACTCCCTCCAGTACCTGGTGAAACTGATAGTCTTGCAGCAGATGAACCTATACCGGATACTGGGATGTATAGAATTACAGCAAAAGCATCCGGTGGTCGAAAAAGCACTGTAATAATATTACAAACAACTTATAAAAGGTAATCCAGCCAAAAATTTTATTTTTTTCCTCTTAATTAGCTAATCACTTCAGTGTCTGACACTGATATGTAAGCAAAAAGTTGAGTTGCAAGTTATATAAAAAGATAACAGCAGTTAGCTATTTTTTATGAAAGCATTATCCACCCTTTCACAAGTTGTTAGGGAAAGTCCATAAAACTGGAATTAATGATCATTTTAATTTGTTTTAACAACGGAATACAAATAGCAAGAAGTTTAATTATGAAAGAATATCTATTGAAAGAAAAACTATCCCCAAGAATGTTTTCCTTACTCATAATCTTCATTCTTTTGATCCTATATTTTGCAAACATTGCAATTGCTATGAATATTTCCCAGGTCCCACTCCTTGTCAGACAATCAGTCACACCCCAAGTCATGTTGACCATGTCTAATGACCATCAGCTATATTTTGAGGCTTACCCTGATTATGCAGACCTCACAGGCGATGGAGCAGCAGAACGAACTTACAACCATGATATAAATTACTACGGCTATTTTGATTCTTACAAATGCTATAACTATGATAACAGCAAAGGCCTTTTTGTTCCTGAGTCTAAAACCTCTGATAAGTATTGCAATGATAACTGGAGCGGCAATTTTCTTAATTATATTTCCATGGCCAGAATCGATATCATTCGCAAAATTCTATATGGCGGATACAGATCACTTGATGCACCGGATGAAACTGTGCTTGAGCGGACCTACCTTCCCAATGACGCCCACAGTTGGGTACGGTACTATGATGGAGATGATATAAACAAACTCACCCCTTTTTCTTTGCCTTCTGCAACTGAAACAACGAGTAGCACTTCACTGTCAGTTCCTGCTGGTTCTCGTAATGACAGCGGAGATCGGAAAACATTCAGCACGGGATGGAATTCAGCAGAAGATGCTCAAGTCGGAGATCAGGTAATCATAAGAAGTCAAGGTTCACCGGACACTGTTTGGATGGAAGGCGTTATTATATCTTTCAGTACTGGCAGTGGAGAGATTAGTGTTCAGGTAACCAATAGCAGTGGGATAGACAATAACTCATATAATGACTGGAAAATCATAAACGAGTCCCGGCAAGGAATAAGCTTCTGTAATACTACGGTATCGAGCACCACATGGTCTCAAAATGTCACCGATCCTCCGCTCATTCGTGTGGCCAGCGGAAACTACAGTCTCTGGACAGCCAATGAACGCTGGCAATGTCGCTGGAGCGACGAAAAGGATCGTACCGGACACAATGAAATGCGGGTTGGAGGTATAAATTTCAGCAATGGAAATGCTTATAGCTTTACCGGGATTCCTGCAAACTCTGATAATCCTGATAAGAGTGATGTTGGCTTAGGCATAAATGACTATAATGCAAGGGTTGAAGTCTGTGTAGATGGTTTAATTGGCGCAGAGCGCTGCAAGCAATACCCCGATGGAAACTACAAACCCATTGGCTTGCTCCAGCATTACGGGGATGACGGTAGATTGCACTTTGGACTTTTGACTGGCAGCTATTCCAGAAACAAGTCTGGTGGTGTTCTAAGAAAAAATACTTCCAAATTAGAAGATGAAGTAAATATCTCGACTGATGGCACTTTCAAAGAAGCAGCTCAAGGAAGTATCATTGGATCGCTTAATCTGATGCGCATTTATGGATATAGCCATAATGATGGAACTTATGAATCAAGCTCAGGCGACCACTGCCCTTTTGGTCTGAAAACCTTCACAGACGGCAGATGTACAAACTGGGGCAATCCCATGTCTGAAATGTTTCTTGAAACTCTACGTTACTTTTCCAGTACTAATGAGCCCTACCCTGATTTCAAAGTGTCAGGTGATGACAAAATACCTGATTTAACAAGTGCTGACTGGGATGATCCTCTATGTACAGAAACTTGGTGTGCCCCTCTTAGCATCATTGCCATAAATGCCAGTATACCATCTTATGATCATGATCAGTTTGGCGGCTTGAGCGATATTGGTGCAAGCTCCATAAGTCAACTCACAGATGTTGTGGGACAGGGGGAAGGGATTCACAACCAATCGTGGTTTGTAGGTGAATTTGGAACCGGCACAAACGACCGACTTTGTACTCCAAAAAGCATTGCCAACCTTGGACAAACTCAGGGTCTATGCCCTGAGGCACCAAGCCAGCAGGGCACTTTTCATATTGCAGGGCTTTCTCATTATGCATATACGCAAAGCCTGAGGTCCGATTTGGTCGATTCCCAAGGGAATACTGTTGATATTCAGGCCAAAACCTATGCTGTAGAAATGGCTCCAGCTGTACCAACCATCAACATTCCTCTTCCAAACCAGACCGAAACTGCAGTCCAGATTCTTCCTGCCTGCGAAAACATCGATGATAATGGCAGATGCGGCCTTGTAGACTTTAAGATAGTTGATCAGGATATTGCTGCCGGGACTGGTAAGTTTCTGATTAACTGGGAAGCAGCTGAATGGGGTGGTGATTATGATATGGATATGAACGGAATTTTGTCCTACCAAATTTCCAGCGCTGAAATTACCGTAACCACTGAGGTCTTTGCTCAATCATCTACCAGAGAATTAGCTTTTGGATATATTATAAGCGGCACCACGCAGGATGGATACCACGCCCACTCCGGCATTAATGGCTACAGTTATACGGATCCAACAGGCGTTCTTTCCTGCAACAACTGTAATATGGGAGATCCTGCAACTGCTGTTACCTATGATCTCGGGTCATCTACAGGTGATCTTTTGCAGACACCTCTTTATTATGCCGCCAAATGGGGCGGATACAACAAAAAGAAAAGCTTTCCTTCTGATCAATCTTCCTGGGATTCCCAAGGTGACGGCTTGCCTGATAACTACTACTTTGCCATTGATCCAGCTAAATTAGCTCAGGACCTGGAAGATGTATTCATTGATGTTGTTGAAACAACCGGATCTGCTGCATCAGTTGTGGCCAACTCATCCAGGATTGATTCAGACACATACATTTATCAGGCGAGGTTTAAAACTGATGATTGGTCAGGAGAGTTAATTGCTTATCCTATTCGTATGGATGGCAGTATTGATGAACCTGAGTGGGAAGCTGGCAGCTTGATCTCATACCCTGGTAGAAAAATATATACGTATAACCCAGAAGCTCAAGATCAAGGCATTGAGTTTCTATGGTCAGAACTAAATGAAGATCAAAAAATCGCCATTGGCAGTAGTGATGTATTAGACTATATTCGTGGAAATCAAAGCTATGAAGAGCAGAATAACGGCACTTTTCGGAACAGAAATTCTCTGTTAGGAGACATTGTAAATTCGAACCCTGCATTTGTCAGGACAGCTAACTTCGGTTATAATATTGAGTCTATTCCTGAAGGTTTTACTGAAGATGAACATATAGAAGGTGCATATAATCAGTTTCTAAGCAGCGTTAGAGACAGGACCCCCATGATATATGTTGGTGCCAATGATGGAATGCTACATGCTTTCAGGGCATCGGATGGTCATGAAATGTTTGCATTTATCCCCAATGAAGTAATTCCCAACCTTTTGGAATTGACCGATCCAGGCTATAGTCACTTATATTTTGTTGATGGCCCGCCCAGAGTGGGAGATGCATATATTGAAGTAAACCCTAGCATAGGCAAGCAGTGGCGAACAGTACTTGTAGGCTCAACCGGGGCTGGTGGTAAGTCTGTTTTTGCTTTGGATATAACAGATCCGGATGATTTTTCTGAACAAAATGTGCTTTGGGAGTTCGCGCATGAAGACTTGGGATACACAATTGGGCAGCCAACCATTGCAAGATTGAAAACAAATCATTGGGTTGCCATTTTCGGTAATGGATATAACAGTAAAGATGGATCTGCAAAACTTTTCATATTAGACCTTGAAAGCGGAGAAAAGCTCAAAAAAATTGAAACTTCTGCAGGAGATCTAAATAATCCAAACGGGCTGTCATCTCCAATTCCTGTAGATAAAGATAACGATCGAATTACAGATTATGTTTATGCCGGGGATCTGCACGGAAATATGTGGAGATTTGACTTTACAGGTAATAATATTAATAACTGGAAAGTAGATTTCAATGGTGATCCTCTATATACTGCTCTTAATCAAGACGGGCAGCCTCAACCTATTACAGCAAGACCATCTGTAGGAAGGCACCCGGATGGGGGGGTAATGGTTTATTTTGGTACAGGAAAATTTTTTGAAACTGGCGACAATATTTTAAATATTGATCAACATTCAACCTTTTACGCTCTGCGTGACACTGGCAGTTCCATAACAAGTGTTGACCGAAATGATGAAAAAGGAAATCTCCAGGAACAAGCAATAATTGCTGAGTTATTTGAAAGCGATTTAGGTGTTTCTCTGCGAATGAGCACTAATGAAGACGTAAACTACACAGATGACTCCGATGAAAATGAAAACCCTATAAGACATGGTTGGTACATGGATTTAATTTCCCCTGTTTACGGTAAACAAGGTGAGATGGTTGTTCACTCTGCCATTATACAAAAGGGGCGTTTAATTTTCGTTACTATGATTCCTTCAGATATCCCTTGTGATTTTGGTGGCTCAAGCTGGCTTATGGAGCTTGACGCCCTGACCGGTGCCAGACTTGACTACCCTCCTTTTGATTTAAACTCAGACAGAATGTTTACTGTTGAAGATATGCTAACTGTCACCATTAACAATATTGAAATGACAATTCCCCCCAGCGCAATAAAACCAAATGGTGGTGGGGGTATACTCACACCCCCAACAATAATTGATACACCCATCTTTGAAATAAAATACTTAAGCAGCTCAAGCGGGGATGTTGAAACTATAGTCAATAACCCCGGAGATGCAGCATCAGCAGGACGACAATCTTGGCGACAACTCAGATAAGGTATAAAATATGACTAAAACAAAGACGGGATTCACTTTGATTGAAGTTTTGATAGTAGTTGCACTGCTTGGAATCTTGGCATCCATTGCTATACCAGCTTTCACAAACCATATTACAAAGGCACGAAGAGCAGACGCACAAGTAGCACTACTGGAAGCCGCCCAAAAAATGGAGCGCTTTTTTACCAACAACAATACTTATGTCGGGGCAACTATTGGTGATGGTGCCAATGACTTGATACATGAGACCTCTGAAAGAGGTTACTACTTACTTAGCTTTCCGGAACGTCCAGATAATGAAGACAACCCCTGGGCAAGGGGTTTTATCGTAAGGGCTGATGCCCAGAATGAGCAGGCAGGCGATTCTGATTGTCAATTCTTCACAATCGATCATTTGGGGAGAAGATCCTCCGGTCCGTCCTCCAACTGCTGGTGATCTATTGTAACATTCTTTTTATATTAATGTTCAGGTCACAAGTATTCCATTTGAACTAAACCTGTAATTTTTACTGTATTGTAAGCGCTTCACCCAGGCGGCCCGTGACCAACCTGCAAGTAACTTGAGATGCCCCAACACAAAATTGCTTTGCTCGAAGCACGGGTTACCACGCTCCCCTGGTTGAATGGCTATCATGCATTAAAGATACTTTGCATAATCAAGCACATTGGCATTCAAGCGCAATTTGTATTCATACTGGTACAACTCACGTCCCCTGGCATGAAAAGGAAGATATACTACCCTGAATTCTTTTGCTTTTATACCAATCTTTCCTAAATCCCCTGCAAGACTGGGGTTTTTGAAATTTGCTATTATAAGCTTCAGCAATCCCTGTACCTCCATGCCGGATAAAGTTACCGGGTAAGGTTCAAGCTTGGGAAAGGCTTTTTTTTCCTGCACAACTGGCTGGGACAAGGTTAGTCTGGTAGCAAATCCAAGTAACTCTTTTGGCCTTATTTTAAAGGCTGGTGTCCAAAAATAGAATGGCTGGTTTTCAAACTCTTTTCTGTTCACTCTGGGCAGGTTTGCCGTTTTAATAAGATCAGCAAATGTGCTCAGCTCAATTTTAGACACTTCAGAATCAATCCTGTAAAACGGTAAATACACAACATTGTCATTTTCATCTGCTTCAATACAAGCATAACTTACTCCCTGAAAATTCCTGCCATTATGCACCCACATGGATTCACAATTGTGGCAGGCAAAACCAATGCTGTCTCTACGTCCATCAAGGTCCCATCCACATGAAGGACATAGAGCAGGGACAAAACCAACACTCCAGTTTGGCTGGTCCATACTGTATTTTTCAAGATCAAACAACTCGATCCTGGTTGCTTTGCGGTTAAGTATTGCATCTATAAGTATATTATTTTCGATATAGTACGGTGCATAGATCATGCTGATATTATCGCCAATAAAGCTGTTAAGATGTTGCGGCCCTTTGCTTCTGGAATTAAACCTTCTAATCATTCCCTGCAGGACATTGCGCAGAGAAATATCCGGCTTCAAAAACCTGGCATTTATCCCTGATGACATAAATTTCAAACGCTGGGTCTGAGTTCTCAAACCAAGGGATATGGGAAAATCTTGAGCATTGGTTGCCATATTGCTTACATCCACTATTTTGTGATCAATGCTGTTCCTGGAGACTGCAAAATGACACCCCCGAAACCTCCAATACGGAAAGTATATGAGATCCTTGTCCGGGGGGGCTGAATCAGGAAGAATATACCTGAAATAATCTCTGCTGGTTAAAATAGATCTTACTCGACAATAATCACAACAGAAAAGCTTGTCCGTATCCTTGAATACTGCAGGTGCACCGCATTGAGGGCACTGATGATCAATCAAAAATCCACTCACAACTTGCTCACATAAAGTAATAGTTTATTTCTTTTTAAGCCCCTCACCCGGGCGGTCCGGGACCGAGCCTGCGGATAACTAAAAAATCAGCCTTAACACGAGATTGCTTCGCTTCGCTCGCAACAAGGATTGCCGCGCTCGCCCCAGTTGAATGGCTGCGCCTACACTGCGTGTATTCAACG
>NZ_JYNP01000018.1 GCF_000934755.1 Desulfonatronovibrio magnus | reverse complement strand
TAACCGCTGAAAGCATCTAAGCGGGAAGCCAGCCTCAAGATAAGGTCTCCCTTCATATCTTCGGATGTGACTGAAGGACCCTGGAAGACTACCAGGTAGATAGGCCGGAAGTGTAAGCATGGCGACATGTTCAGCTAACCGGTACTAATAGTCCGTGAGTCTTAACCTAACTATTAAAAAACTTACCCTTATTAACTATACATTTTGTTTCGGTGGCCATGGCGGAGGGGTCACACCCGACTCCATTTCGAACTCGGAAGTTAAGCCCTCCAGCGCCGATGATACTTGGGGGCTACCCCTGGGAAAGTAGGTCGCTGCCGGAACATCTCTTAAATGCCTTAAGGCGCAAAAAAAGGGACTCATATGAGTCCCTTTTTTTGTGTGCTTTGTAGTGAATAAAAATGTTCGTAACAGTTTAGCCCTTTTTAGGAAAGCAGGGGACAGGCACCCCAGTCATTGTTTTTTGTTGAGGTACAAAAACAGACTTAATCAAACAAGGGCTGGGAGAGCCAGTCCCCGTGCAACATGCAAATGGCTAAACTATTACAAATGTTCTATAGTATGATTCAGCTGGTCAGAAGCTTTCGGAACTCAGAAGCTTACGGAACCTTGTAAAGAAATATCTGCTGTCATGTGGTCCAGGGCCTGCTTCAGGGTGATGCTGTACCCCGATTATTGGCTTAGATTTGTGTCTGAACCCTTCTAATGTCTGATCATTAAGATTGATATGTGTTTGCTCTAAAAAATCAAGCTGATCAACTTTAACGCAAAAGCCATGGTTTTGGGAAGATATTTCAATTTTGCCAGTAGCGAGATCTTTAACTGGATGATTCAAACCATGGTGTCCAAACTTCAGCTTGTAACTCTCTCCTCCCAAAGCTAAGCCAAGAAGTTGGTGACCAAGACAAATACCAGCCAGAGGAAACCTATCTGCCAGCCTGGCAATTACCTCAACATTTTCTTTCATGGCTCCTGGATCTCCGGGTCCGTTGGATAAAAAAATCCCGTCCGGGTTAAGAGCACATGCCTCTTCAAAAGAAAAAGATGCAGGGACAACCATCAACTCCAAACCTTCATTTTTAAGAAGTCTGAGAATATTCCACTTTACTCCAAAATCATAAACCAGCACTCTGGCTGCTCCTTCAGGCCAGTCATATGCTCCATTGTTAAGCTTTACAGGTTTTGGACCTTGATCTGTCCAAGCATATGGTTCTTTACAGCTAGCCTGGTTAGCAAGGTTCAATCCCTGCATTTCAGGCATTTCTTTTGCTTTGGACACAAGAGCTGCAGGATCTAATTCATTGGTGGAAATCAGACCTCTCATTGCTCCATGAATTCTGATATGTCTTGTCAGGGCCCTTGTGTCAATCCCTTCAATGCCCATTACATTATGTCTTGAGAGATAATCAGGGAGATTTTCAACGGATCTCCAATTGGAAGGTTGTTTGCAGCATTCTTTAGTAATAAATGCAGCCACCTGTACTTTGGATGATTCAACATCTTCTGGATTGATACCATAGTTTCCAATGAGGGGATAGGTCATGCAGACCATTTGTCCAATATATGAAGGGTCTGTCAAAACTTCCTGATATCCGGTCATACCGGTATTAAATATCACCTCTCCACCTGACTCACCGGACCCTGTAAATGACTCACCCTCGAAAAAGGTTCCGTCTTCAAGTGCTAATATTGCTTTCATAGTCTTCTTCTCCTTAACAATTATTGTAATATTATGTCATACAGCGCCAAGGTCTATGGGACACTCAGCGTTTGTTTCCAGTCTGCAGCCTTGGAAGATCGCTTTTCTGTGGCTCCTGCAACATCTTGAAGAAGCAAATGAAGCCGCAAGAACAAAATGTTTCCAGGCTTGAAGATTTAAACGAGGGGGTGAGTTACTTATCGGTTTATCTCCAGCCCCCGGTTAAGCACTCTAAAGATACAACTGTTTTTTTCAATCATCACTAAGTAATTTAAGTACCTTATCAATATCTTCCGGAGTATCAACTCCCTGGCAGATATGTTCAGTTAAGGCAATTGTAATGGGAATGTCAGCTTCAAGCAGTCGCAGTTGTTCCAGGCTTTCAGCTATTTCAAGTCTGCTTTGTTTCAGTTCGCTGAAAAGTTTAAGGTATTTCATCTTAAAAGCATAGGCTCCAATATGGACATGACAAAACTGCTCATTCTCTGAATATGGTATAATACTCCTGGAAAAGTATAAAGCTTTCATTTTCTGAGAAAAAACTACCTTGACAGTGTTTTTATGTGAAACCTTATTTTTTTGTTCTTTTCTTGCTAGAGTACAGACTTTTATCCGGTTATCTGAAATAAAAGGGTATAGCAGCTGATCAAGCATTTCAGGGGCAAGTGCCGGTTCATCGCCTTGAATGTTTACTACAATAGTATCTTGTGGCAGACTAAGAATTTCGGCTGCTTCCAGCACTCTGTCGGTTCCGCTTTTATGTGCTTTAGATGTCATTATGACTGGAACGTTATTTTCATGGGCAGAATTAAATATTCTATTGTCGTCAGTTGCAAGGTATACTGATTTAAGAAGTCTGCATTGTGTTGCCCGCTTGTAAACGTGCCAGAACATTGGCTTGCCAAGCAGCTCTACCATTGGTTTTCCTGGGAATCGGCTCGACTCATACCTTGCCGGGATGATGCCGGTAAATGTCAGGGATGTGTGCATATTATTGGTTGCTCAGTTTTTGCAATAAAATTTTAGTTCCATGCTTATGTTCTGAAAGATATTCAGCAAAAAGGTCCATAACCATTTTGTTTGAGTATGTTTGGGGTTTTATCAAGTAAGAATACAGTTCGTGAATATCCTTGACCTGATTTACAAGTCCATAATCAAATACTTTTTTTCCAACCCAGTTAAAATTATTCCAGTAAGGCCCAACGCATGGAACGACACCTTGTGAAACTGGCTCGAGAAAATTCTGACCACCGCAAGGTATCAAGCTGCCGCCAACATAAACATTTTCAGCCAGCCCATAAGCGTCAAGCATTTCCCCAAATTTATCCCAGAGGATTACCCTGCAATGACTGTCTGACGATGTAAGGCTTGTTCTTTTAGTCCAGGTGATCTTATTATGCGATAAAAATAAATCCCAATGTTCCAGTCGGGTCATATGTCTTGGGAACAGAGCGATGTCTATCTCGTTATGATTGTTGACAATTTGGTTTATCAGCCATTGAATCAAATGTTCTTCCTGCCTGCGGATGGAGCCAAGAACTATTAATTTCCGGTTTGAACTGAAAAGTGATGATAGACGGTTATGTGCAGACGTTTGAGCCTTGGTCTCTCTTAAAATATCAAATTTAATGTTTGGCATTACAGATACAGCAGAGCTCGGAAAAATCCGGGCAAATCTAAATTTATCAAGCTCTGAAACTGCTGCTATGGTATGGGGATTTAATCTTTCAAGCACACTTGAAATGGACAAATATCTGCAGAAGCTTTTCAGACTCATTCTGGCGTTGCCGATAATTACAGGTATGGATTTTATTTTGCTGAGCCAGAGCAGTCCTGGCCAGATTTCTGTTTCCATGAGCAGGATTTTTTCCGGCTTGATGACATGGAGCGCAGGAATTAAAAAAAAAATCATATCAAAAGGAAAATAGGCAAGACTGACCTGGGGATTAATGTTGTTTTGCAGAGTTTGCATGCCCTGAGCTGTATTGGTGGTAACAAGAATATGCTTTTTCTGATGCTCAGGCATTTTTGATATGAGTTTAACAGCAAGCTTGGCCTCCCCCACTGATGATGCCTGTATCCAGAGCCTGAAAGGACCGGCAGGCATGGATAAGCCAAAGCGCTGCCAGTTGACAGGGCGAAGCCTTTTTACAAAAAACAAAAAGGGTACAGCCATTAGCCAAAGCAGAGAGTAGCAGACAAGAAAAGCAGGCAGTAAAGTAATGGATTTGCTTTTCATGTTTTTTTTGTGTTTGAATTTTTGTCAGAGATAGTTAGAAAAAGAAGCCGGTCAATCAGGTCTTCAAATTCAAGACCTGCTGCAAGAGCTGCCTTGGGTACCAGGCTTGTGGCAGTCATGCCAGGAAGAGTATTGGTTTCTAATATAAAGATATTACCATTTTTATCGCACATAAAATCAGTTCTGCTGTAATGCTTCAGCTTAAGCACCTCATGTGCCTGAAGGGCCAGGGCGCAAATTTTTTTTGAAACCACGTCATCAATGGGAGCAGGGCAAATTTCATGGGCTCCGTCATGGTCATATTTACTGGCATAGTCAAAGTATGTGCTTTTTCGTGGTTTGATGAGTATCGGAGGCAAAGCTTGATTATCCAATACGGCGCAGGTCAGTTCAATGCCATTGATGAAGGCTTCACACAAAACTTCATTGAAATGCTCTGGCAGGGCTGTAAAATAATTCTCGTATTCCTGATCATTATTAATAATTGAAAGGCCTAAGCTGGAGCCTCCGTAATTTGGCTTGGCAATATAGGGATAGTCAAGGTTAATTCGAGGGAGCCTGTCGGTCCGGGTTATCATGGTCCATTTGGGAGTAGGCATGCCATGATTTTTGTAAATCTGTTTGGAAAGGTTCTTGTTTATGGCAATGCATGAGCCAACAATGTCAGAACCTTGATAAGGAAGCCCTGCATCGTTGAGCAATGCCTGAATTGTGCCATCTTCACCTGGACAACCATGCAGATTTATAAAGGCCGCATCACATTTTTTTGCAGCCTCAATCAAGTCTGTAAAGTCCGGTGTCAAGTCGAAGAAAAGCACTTCATGGCCTAAGGATTTCAGGGCATTGTTTATCTGTTTAGCACCGTTCAAAGAGACTTGGCGTTCATCAGACCATCCGCCCGCAATCAAAAGTACGCGCATTTAGATCAATTCCAAAGTTTTGGTTAAAAGAGTTTTGTATGGCAACGGCCTGCTCCCAGGATTTTGTGATGAGACCATTCATTCTTTCGTTAAGTCCATACCGGGAAAAAAGGTCCTGAAATCTTGTTTCAAGAGAAACTATAGTATCATGCTTAACCCGTTTATCGCTGTAAATGAGTACCAGAGGCAAAAAAAATTTGTCAACATCTATCTCTCCAGGCCAGAAAACATGGTGCATCACCCCCTGGGCAATGGCTGGATTGCCTGTGAGTTGCATGACAAGACTTGCGCCAAGCTGGTTATGAAAGCCGCCATGCTCTATGCAGTAAAATTTTCCAATATCATGCAAAAGAGCTGAAGCAACAACAGCCTCTACAGGCACGTGTAGAGTTTTATTCGCTGCATGATAGATATTTTCTGCAATTAAAGCCACCAGTCTGCTATGCTCTCTGATATGCTCAGGGAGTTTAAAATCATTCCAGTACTGGATGCATTTTTCCCTTGCAGGGATTTTCCACCTGGAATCATATGGGAAATATACAGGCTGTAGGAACATGTAGTGATTTGTTATAGTTTAGCTTATTTTAAGGAAAGCAGGGGACTGGTTCTGGAAACAAACAGTTCATTTAGGTTTATCATTACCACTTAAGAGGTAAAAAAGCAAATTCTATTGGATAGTTTCATATTTTTTAAGTATGTTTAAGTCGACTTACCGTTTCAATCAGGATGCAGGCTTTAGCAAAGTGAAAAAGTGTGGTGAACAGTTACTTTTTTCAGGTAAGCTCCTTACTCGGGCGGCCGGTACCGAACCTGCGAGTAACTTGAAATAGCCAGTTTTTCAGCACATCCAAGTGTCTAAACAATTGCGATTTAAAAAATCCGGTTGTTGACCTTTGAGCCAGGGCTGACTATTAATTCATTTTTGTGCACAAATCTTAAATCGCAGGGAGTAACTTATGTGTCTTGCCATACCTATGGAAGTTAAATCCATTGAAGATAATGTGGCCCAGGTCGAAGTTGGGGGAGTCAAAAATCAGGTTCGTCTTGATATCATTGATGAACCTGCCCAGGTGGGAGATTTTGTCATAGTTCATGCCGGATTTGCCCTGAGAAGAATTGATCGGGATGAAGGATTGGAGACGCTTAAGCTCTTTCAGGAGGGACTTGGTCTTGAACTTGTTAAATAAATTCAAGGATCCCAAGCTTTGTCTTAATATACTTGAGCAGGTCAAGCATGAGATTCAGGGGCAGTTCAGGTTCATGGAGGTGTGCGGAACCCACACCGTGGCCATCTTTCAGAGTGGAATCAGAACTCTTCTTCCTGAAAATATTGTACACCTTTCTGGCCCGGGCTGCCCAGTGTGCGTTACTCATGACCGGGAAATAGCAGCTTATCTGGAGCTTGCGGAAAAAAATGTTATTATTGCTACATTTGGTGACCTGATTAAAGTACCAGGTCCTGGAGGCAGGAATCTTAAAATGGCTCAGGCTGAAGGAGCAAGGATTCAGGTTGTTTATTCAGCTTTTGATGCCTTGCAGCTGGCGATGCAGAATCCTCAGGACAAGGTTGTTTTTCTGGGAGTGGGTTTTGAAACCACAGCACCTACAGTAGCTGCAACCGTCAAAATGGCTAAAGAAAAAGATCTGGATAATTTTTCAGTATTGTCTTTTCACAAGCTTGTACCTCCAGCACTCAAGGCCCTGGCTTCGGATAAGGACATTCAGGTAGACGGTTTGCTGCTTCCAGGCCATGTTTCTACAGTAATCGGGCTTGATCCATATCTTTTTCTAACTGATGAGTACAACATGCCTGCTGTGATAGGTGGGTTTGAGCCCTTAGATATCCTTCAGGCGATTTTGATAATGATCAGACAGAAAAGCCAGGGACATGCTTCTGTTATCAATAATTACAAAAGAGTTGTGAATGATGCAGGCAATCTCAGGGCGTTGCAAGTTATGCGTGAAGTTTTTGAAACTTCAGACGCTATGTGGCGAGGCCTCGGGGTGATTCCTGAGAGCGGTCTTGCACTGAGAAAAGATTTTGAGAATTTTAACGCTTTTATAGTTCACGAACAGGATTTGCCTGATGTTAAAAATGTTCCGGGGTGTAAATGCGGAGATGTACTAAAAGGATTGATTTCTCCGGATAAATGCCCTCTTTTTGGTATTAGATGTACTCCTGCTTCACCTGTCGGACCGTGCATGGTGTCCACTGAAGGCTCATGTGCAGCCTATCACAAGTATAGCATTTAAGTAAGATTTCAGGCCTTTTCATGTGGCATAATGAGACAGTTAAAACATCGATTGATGTTCCAGCTGGTCCAGGAGTGTCTGCGTCCGTTTTGCTCTTTAAATGCTCCTCACTCGGGCGGTCCGGGACCGAACCTGTGAGTAACTGTCTTTAAAGTGGAGCCTGCATCCTGCAGGCTATTAAAGCCCAGGCGGCTGGAAGCCGCCACCACATTGAAGAACAGTCCCATATTTGGAAATTGGGACAGTCCCCGCGAGGTGCTGCAAACAAGACTGATGCTGCATTGGTTCTTGGAAGAAATTTGCCTTAATGAAAACATTTACGCAGCGAGGGACAGTCCCCCTCCGGGCTGTAAGCCTCCGGGCAGGAAGCTGTGCCAGGCGTAAAGCTCTCATCTTTGACGGAATTTTTCAGGCAAATGTGCATCATTCATAAGCAAAAATCGTAAAAATGTGAAAAATGTAAAAAATGTAAAAAATTTAACCGTCAGATTTTATTAGCAAAACGATTGTAGTTACTTAGAAGGGCTAATCTATTTTGGAATTGAATGTTTTGTAGCTGTCTCTTTAAACAAAAATATTATTGAAGGAAAAATATAATGTCTGAAAAGCTGCTTCTGGACTATGGTAGTGGAGGCAAGGCCTCGCAGCGATTGATCAAGGATCTTTTTGTAAAGCATCTCGGTAACCCTATTCTAAACAGACTGGATGACGCAGTTCTTTTAATCGGCTTAAAGCAACCACTGTCCATGAGTACAGATACTTTTACCGTTGATCCTGTTTTCTTTCCTGGAGGAAACATTGGTTCTCTCGCTGTTCATGGTACAGTCAATGATGTGGCCATGTTGGGGGCAGTTCCTGAGTACTTGAGTTGCGCCTTTATTCTTGAAGAAGGTCTTTCAATGAGTGATCTGGAGGAAATCGTCCGGTCCATGGCTCAAGCTGCAACTAATGCCGGAGTAAAAATTGTAACCGGTGATACCAAGGTTGTGCCAAGAGGAGCTGTGGATAAAATATTCATCAATACTACCGGATTGGGTACCATTATAGCCGACCCCCCTCCTTCAGGCTCCAGAGCCTGTTCTGGAGATGCAATACTGGTCAGCGGGACCATTGGCGATCATGGACTGGCCATTCTCTCTCATCGCCAGGGAATTGCCTTTGAAACCGATATTCTCAGTGATTCTCAAAATTTGAATCATCTGATTGTCAGACTTGTCCAGGAGGTTGGTGATATTCATGTTTTGCGCGACCCTACAAGGGGAGGACTGGCCACAACCCTGAATGAAATTGCCCAGCAGTCAGATGTCGAGATTGTCATCGAGCAGGAGGCGATCCCTGTCAGGGAGGAGGTTGAAGGCGGATGTTCCTTTCTGGGACTTGATCCCCTTTACCTGGCAAATGAAGGCAAAATGATCTGTATTCTACCTGATGAACTTGCAGCCAAGGCACTGGAGGTTATGAAAAGCGATCCTGCAGGAAGTGATGCCGCTATAATTGGTTATGTCAAGGATGAGAGAAAAGGTAAGGTTGTGCTTAAAACTCCTCTCGGTGGACACAGGCTGTTAGATATGCTGGAAGGCGAACAATTACCCAGAATCTGTTAAAGCAAGATGAACGATTTATCAGGTATTGGCAAAGCCATCATTCTTGCTGGAATTGTTTTGATTATTCTTGGCACGGCCATTCTATTTAAAGACAAGTTGCCCTTTGGTATTGGCCGCCTTCCTGGTGATTTTTTTATTGAGAAAGACAATTTCAAGTTTTATTTTCCCCTTGGAACCTGCATTGCTATCAGTATTATTTTGACTCTTATCCTGTCTTTATGGCGAAAATGACTGTATTCACAAAGTGGTAGCAGTTTAGTGTTTTCTCTTGAAACCCTGTCATAAAAAACAAGAAAATTAGAACCGCAAAGGTGCCCCGGTTGAATGCTTTTCAGGTTTGCTCTGCGAGCAATTCAACTGAGCAGGCAAAGGACTCAAAGTTAAAGACAATAAAGAAGATATTTTTTTGAGAACCGGGCATCGGTTTTCAAAAAGGTTGCCTTTTCTTTTGCCGCCTGCCTTGTTAAACAGACGTAGTCTCCGTCGAGGACGGGTTTAACTGGGTTCCCCGGCAAATGAAAAAACTTCTTTCTTCCTTTGCGCCCTTTGCGTCTTGAGTGAGTCCTCGAACGGGCGGTTAAAATATCTTTTTTGGGTTGTGAGCACAGCCAGCATTAGATCTTTTCTTACCTCTGAAGTTGTAAAGCAATATTCAGCCTGTTAAGAACTCTTTCCCTGCCCAGCACCTCCATTGTTTCAAAAAGCCCGGGGCTGGCGGTTTTGCCGGTGATGGCAACCCTTAATGGCTGGGCTATGACCTTGAATTTGATATTTTCTTGCTGAATATAATCTGCTAATTCCTGTTCTAAGCCCTTTTGATCAAAGCTCTCAACATTTTCAAGTCGCTCAAGGATATTTTTCAAATGTGTTCTGGTTTCCTCAGTGATAAACTTATTTACTGCCTTTTGATCATACTTCAAACTGTTGTCAGGCAATAGAAAAAAGTCGGACATCTCAGCCATCTCTTTCATGGTCCCAGCCCTTGGCTGCAAAAGAGGGATTATTTTTTCTAAATAAGTCATCTCAGGTTTTTCAAAGTGAATATGGTCCTTGAGAATAATAGACAGCCTTTCAGGATCAGTCTCCTTGATATAATGAGAGTTAAGCCATGTCAGCTTGTCCATGTCAAAGACGCAAGCTGATGAGCCCAGATTTTCAAGAGTAAATTTTTGTATCAGATCTTCTCTTGAAAAGATCTCTTCGTCTTTGAAAGACCAGCCAAGCCTGACCAGATAGTTTATCATGGCTTCAGGTAAAAACCCCATTTCTTTGTAAGCCATGACTGAGAGGGCTCCGTGGCGCTTGGAAAGTTTTTTCTTGTCCGGACCCAGTATCATAGGCACATGCCCGAAAATGGGTGGGTCAATCTCCAGAGCCTGATAAATATGCAGTTGTTTCGGGGTGTTGTTCACATGATCATCACCCCTTAAGATATGAGTGATACCCATTTCGATATCATCAACCACTACAGCCAGGTTGTAGGTTGGGGTCTTGTCCTTTCTTTGTATAACAAAATCATCCAACTCCTGATTGTTAAATGAAATGGGGCCTTTTACCTGATCATTGAAAAGTGTCTGTCCTGAAATTGGAGCCTTGATACGAACAACTGTTTCATGGCTCCTGCTCAGTCCCTTTTCCCGGCATTTTCCATTGTATTTCGGCTTGAGGCCCTTTTGTCTGGCCTGCTCTCGCATAGCCTCCACTTCATCCGGGCTGCAATTGCAGAAATAGGCATTGCCTTTTTCAACCAGCCGTTCAATGTAGCTTAAGTACATATCTTTTCTTAAACTCTGAAAATAAGGTCCTTCATCACAGTCCAGACCAAGCCACTCCATGGCATCTATGATGGCTTGCGTCATTTCCGGTGTTGACCTTTGCTCATCTGTATCTTCCACCCGAAGAATAAACCGGCCATTGTTTTTTCTGGCAAAAAGCCAATTGAAAAGAGCAGTTCTGGCACCACCTATATGCAAAAAACCTGTGGGACTGGGAGCAAATCTTGTTGCAATCCTCATGGGAATACCTTTAAAATAATGGCGGATAATGACTTGTCCGCATGCTTAGTAGGTTATGGCAGGAAAAGCTGGGTTTACTCAGCAGGTTCTACGCCTTTAATTGCAGGGATTTCCTTAAGAAGTAAACGTTCTATTCCATTTTTCAGTGTCATCTGAGACATGGGACAACCTTTACATGCACCTGTCAGACGTACTTTGACAATACCCTGTTCGCTGACATCTACGAGCTCCACATCTCCACCATCAGCCTGAAGCGATGGCCTGATTTTATCAAGAACTTCCTGTACTTTTTCTTTCATTGCGGTTCCTCCTGGAATGAAGTCTGGGTTTTGAAATAGTTTACATAATTAAATGCTGATAAATTTTAACATTCAAGGCAATAAGCTTCTAAGTAACTAAAACCAAATTACCAACAAAATCAGACGTTTATAATTTTCACAATTTTAAGATTTTTACATATGATTGATTCTCAATTACCAGAAAAGTTCCGTCAAAGATGAGAGCTTTACGCCTGGCACAGGGACTGTCCCTCGCTGTGTAAATTTTATCATTTAAGCAAATTTCTTCCAGGAACCAATGCAGCATCAATCTTTTTTAAAGTACCTCGCGGGGACTGTCCCAATTTTCAGAAAAGTGACAGATTCGTAAAGTTACTCGCAGGTTCGTTCCCGGGCCGCCCGGGTGAAGAGCTTACAAGCAACTGGAATCATATTGGCAATAATATCAAATACTTACAAGTTTCAGTATATTTGCTCTTGTTCCCAGGCTCCAGCCTGGGAACACCTCTTTTTTTGTGGCTTCAGCCACATTTTGAAGAAGCGGCTGGAGCCGAAAGAGCAAGACGTCCCCAGGCTGGAGCCTGGGAACGAGGGGTGTAAGTTACTCCCAAGTTCGGCTCCGGGCGTGCCCGAGTGAAGCGCTTACAACTGTCAAGTCAAGGGACAGACTATTACATCCTAAACGGCTTGCTTGTCAAAATCTGTTTTGGGTTTATTGGGGAATTTAACTGTTATGGTGGTCTGGCCTGGAACAGAGGAGTCCAGTTTAATGGTTCCCATCAGGGCTTCAGCAATGATCTTTGCTGAATAGGTGCCAAGCCCGGTGCCATGCTTTTTGCCCTCAGTTACGTACTTGTTAAAAAATCTGGTACGGATGGATTCAGGCACTTCACCCAGGTTTTGAATGGAGATTGTTACATCATTGCCGGGAGTGATGCTGATAAGAACATCTGATTCGTGCGGGGAGGCCTCTAAGGCATTCTTATGCAGGTTCATGAGCATGGATGAACAAAGGATTTCTTCGGTCATGACTATAAGGGGGGATTCAGGTAATTGCTCAGAACCTTCAATGAGCAGTCTGGTCTTTATTTTTTTGGGTTTGGCAACTGCCTGACTTTCTGAAATAATATTTTTAACTAATTTTATCAGATCTACAGGCTGGTAATTTACTGCATAGTTTTTTATCTCAATTTTAAGCAAAATAAGTGACATTTCCACCATATTAAGCATTCGCAGTGCTGATTCCTCCATAAGCTGCAGAAAAACTCTCTGTTCCTCAGTCAGGTTGTCATCCAAAAGAATGGCTCTTGGTGAGCTGAGAATGCTGGTGATGGATGATTTGAGATCATGCCTCATAATATGTTCAACATCTTCTCTGACTCTGGCTGCTTCAATAAGCTCCTGGTTCTGAACTTCAAGCTTTTTTCTGGCATGTGCCAGTGCGATATGAGTTTTGACACGGGCTTGCAAAATGGAAGCATTAATGGGTTTGGTTATGTAGTCCACAGCCCCAAGTTTGAGTCCGGCAGTTTCATCTTCAGGACAGTCTTTTCCGGTTAGAAAAACTACAGGAATATGCATTGTTTCATCATCGCCCTTTAATTGTCGACATACCTCGAAGCCATTCATTTCAGGCATCAGTATATCAAGCAGGATAAGATCGGGTTGTGCCGAGGCAGCAATCTCCAAGGCTTTAATACCGTTGGTGGCAAACAGTATTTCGTATTCCTCTTCAAATATTCCTGCTACAAGTTCAATGATGTTGGCGTCATCGTCTACAATTAGTATTCTGGCCTGGTCTTGGGCCATGCTTAGTCTCCATAGTAAAGTTATAAAAATGCCTAATGCGGGCTGTGCCCACAACCCAAGTTTGAACAGGGACAGTTTCGTTGAGGCGTTGACTGATTCTGCAGGCTGCAGGCTGAAGAATCAGGATCTTGGGCATTATTTCTCATATCAAAGTAAAAAATTTTCGTAACAGTTTAGCCATTTGCATGTGGCACGGCTTCCTGCCCGGAGGCATACAGCCCGGAGGGGGACTGGCTCTCCCAGCCCTTGTTTTATTAAGTCTGTGTTTTACATTAACAAAAAACAAGGGCTGGGGTGCCTGTCCCCTGCTTTCCTTAGAAAAGGGCTAAACTATTACAAATTTTCTTGTTTTTTGCTACAGGATTGAGGCGGTAAGTTACTAAGACGGAATATGTCCACAATCTGAGTAATCTGCTGGCTCACTAAATACAATCTGGAAATGCCCAGTCGGTTTCTGAGCTTTCCACGCAGCAGTGAGGGCTTGTTTCCAATTATCAGCCTGATGGTTGTAATCTCCACTAAGAGTCTATTGCCAGTCAGCCATTATACCGGCTAATGCTGAATCTATATCCGGATATTTGAAATCAAATCCTGATTCCTGCAGAACCCTGGGCACACATCTTTGTCCGGTAAGCAGCATATCGGCCACTTCTCCGTATAGTAATTTTAATCCAAAACCGGGTACAGTGAAAAAAGCAGGCCTTCTAAGTGTTTTAGCCAGCGCTGCAGTAAACTCTGAATTGGTTATCGGTTCAGGTGCGCATACGTTAATAGCTCCTTTAATCCTGGCATTGGAACTGACAAAGTGCATGGCCCTTACAAGGTCAAAGATATGAACCCAGGAAAACCATTGGCTTCCAGATCCAAGCTTGCCTCCAAGGCCAAGTTTGAAAATAGTGAGCATTTGTTTTAACGCGCCTCCATTGGGGCCAAGCACAGCTGGAAATCTGGTTACCACAACCCTGTGCCCAAAATTTTCAGCCCCCATGGCTGCTTCCTGCCACTGTACAGCAACATCGGAAAGAAAATCACTGCCGGGCCCGGCATGATCATCAATTAGCTGATCCTTTCTCGGACCAAAGTACCCAACTGCGTTGGCGCAGACAAAGGTTTTGGGAGAACTGTCCTTGATGGCCGATATGGCGTTGACAGTGGAGTCAACTCTGGATGACAGGATGAGCTGCTTGGTTTTTTCTGTCCAGTTGGTCATGACCGGAGAGCCAGTGAGATTAATGACCACCTGTATATCATCAGAAATATTCTGCCATGGGCCGGGTTTAAGTGGATCTCCCAGCACCAGCGTCAAGTTGGGAGATTTGATTTTTAACTTAGATTTGTCTCTGACTAACGCTGTCACCTTGTCTCCCTGACTCACAAGATGCTTAACAAGATGGTTGCCGACAAAGCCTGTACCGCCAAGTATGAAATAGTTCATTATTGCCTCACTCAATTGGTCCATTTTTTAATGTATGAGTCTACATCAAATTTTCTTTTGCATCCATTATAATTCATATATCTTATTGTGCCAAAAACAGGCCGTTCTTTCCATGGACGATCGTGCAGGCCTCCTGTTGACCACAAAATGCCAGTATAACCATTGGGATCGCGTCCATCAAGCTCATACTTATCATTTAGGTAAATACTCCACTCTATCGCCTGTTCAGGACATTCAGTCCATTCTAAAATTTTTTTGGCCCAGTACATGCGCATATAGCCATGCATTTTTCCCTGAAGACGCATTTCCATTTGGGCTGCATTCCATAAAGGGTCATGGGTTTGTGCCTGCTCAAAATTCTCAAGACTGTAAATGTACTCCCGGGAATCGCCGCGGTGTTTATTAAGAGTTTTCTTCCCCCAGTCCGGTATGCCTTCAAAGTTATCGTAGTTATCATTATAATAGCAGAAATTGTCTGAAAGTTCTTTGCGCACAATGAGCTCTTCAAGAAAAGCGTCACGAGCATCAATATCAGTTGTTAAATTTTCTTTCACGCGCAAGGCAATAGTCTGGCTGCATATCTGTCCAAAATGCAGATATGGAGAAAGGTTGGACAGGGCATTTTCATTGGGATCATTTCTTTTCAAGTGATAGTGGTTTAGATCATGGGTTATAAATTTATCAAGAATTTTCAGCGCCTTATTCCAACCAGGAAGAATCCAGTCAACAGGCCTGATATCCCTGTCCAATTTTATTTCCTGCAAAATTCTGTCAGTGCTGATGGCTGATAATGTTGTTTTTTCAGGCCATGGTAAAATTTCTGGAAAGGGCTCAAGAAATTCATCAAGCAGGGAATGTATCTTGGGGCGTATGGTTCGAGCAGCATATTCCTGTTTTGCAGAAGTAATCCAGCAGGGAACAATATTGTGTGCGTCCACAATGTGCACATCCAGGTTGATTTGATCAACAACTTCCCTTTGCCAATCTTTTTTGATTTTCAAGGGATCGAAGTCCATGATTAGAGTTGAGGCCTTATGAGTATTGATATAATCAGGAATGACTTCACCGGGATGTCCATGAATGATATCTAAAGGTATATTTAATTCATGGGCCACATCAATGCATTCCGCCAATCCTTTGAGCATGAAATCGTATTGTCTTAAGCATGCGTTAAGAAAATTTGGGGAAATACAGAAAACTATGCGGGGCCTGGAGTTATGACGTAAAGCCAGATCCAGGGTATGGACAAGGGCCCAGTTATGAAAGATTCTCTGATCTCTGCTCATCCAATAAACAACAGGTCCTTTTTTAAGGCTGCCGGATTTTAGTACTTTAATTCTTTTGGTGTTTACGGTCATGACTTGCTGTTTTCTTGGGTTTGTGATAAATGTATAGATATGCTTACAATCAAGTGCTCAGGATGTAAACGAAAGCTTTGGAAGTATAAAAAAATTGGACCCGGCGAGGTGCTGCGCTGTCATAAGCGCAGGATGACCAGAAAATTTGAATTTGATATCAGGGACTCAAAGCTGTACTGCTTGTGTGGGCAGACAATAGGTATTGACAAGGGCAGTTTTTACAAAATGATTGCCAAATCATTTACCTATTCAGGAACCAAAGACAATAGTTGAATTGTCAAAACAGTTTAGTAACTTACCGTTTCAATCCTGTAGAAAAAAACAAGAAAGTTTTTTAACCTTGAAAGAGCAATAATGCCCAGGAACCTTATTCTTCAGCCTTTAGTCTTCAGTCTGAAAAGAACGGTTATCGCCCCAACTTAACGATCCTTGTTTAAATTGGGTTGCGGGTACAATCAGCGTTAGACCCTTTTTTTGAAAATCAAACGTTATGCACTCCGGGTACCAGTTAAGCATCCACCAGTGTTTTAAACGTTTCATTTGTGAGGCAGGTGGGTCCCGGGAGAGCCGGGTCCCCTCCGGGCTGTATGCCTCCGGGCAGGAAACCGTGCCACATGCAAAGGTGACAATTGTCAAGAAACATCAGGCTTCAGATTTTTCTTCCTGCGGGCAATTTTTGAGAAAGCTCAGTGTAAAGTCAACAACTGTTCCTTTCTGAGGTTTACTCTGGATATCTATGTCCCCACCCATCAGTTTGATGAGGTTGCTGGAAAGGGACAGTCCCATACCTATGCCGCCATACTTCCTGGTATAGCTTCCATCCACCTGAGTAAACGGTTCAAATACCTGTTTAATGAGGTCCTGGGGAATTCCGACTCCAGTATCGAAAATACTGAACTTCAAGGTTATATGCAAGTCATCTGATGCAGCAAGGTTGACTTTAAGATTGATATTGCCGTTCTCGGTAAATTTTACAGAATTACCCAGCAGATTGAAAATGACTTGTCGAAGTCTGGCCTCATCTCCGCAAATGTAAGCAGGTATATCAGGATCTATCTCAATGGTATGATGAAGGCTTTTCTGGTTGATTACAGACTGGAAAGCATCAAAAACATGGCTTACTGCCTTGCGCAACTCAAAAAACTTATTTTTGATTGTAAAGCTTTCCTGGTGAGTGCTGGAAAACTCTAAGATATCGTTTAAAATTTTCAGTATTCCCGTCCCTGAAGTTTTGGCCATCTCTACCATTTCCATAAGGTCAGAATCAATATCAGATGTTTCAAGAACCTGAATGGTGCCCATAATGCCATTAAGGGGCGTTCTCAGTTCATGACTCATATTGGCCAGAAATTCGCTTTTGGCACGGGTGGCAGACTGGGCTGCATCTCTATGCTGTATTAACTCAGTTTCAATCTCTTTGCGTTTTTTGACTTCTTGTCTTAGTTGGGTATTGATTTGCTCAAGTTCTGTATTTAGTTGTTTCTGTGCTTCCAATGACTGCTGCAGTTCTGTAATGTCTTCCATAACTGAGAAACAGCGCAAAGGTTCACCCTGGTTATGTTCAAAGGCGATACTGGTAACCTTAACCAGAATCTCCTGATTACTTCTGCTTTTGAGTTTAAGAAGGGTATTTTGTGGTTTTCGGGACTGTAATGTTTTTTTTCTGTGATCGATAAAAGTTTTCTGGTAATTGGTGTCAAGGAAAAGCATAAAAGGTTTGTTGATTAGTTTGTCCTGGGTTTGATGAAGAATTTTTGAGCCAAAATTGTTGACATCAATAATAATGCCTTTTTCGTCAAAAACAAAGTATCCTACAGGAGCAAGGTCAAACAGTCTAAAGTATTCATTTCTCGATTTTTCCAGGTCCCTTTGCTTGGCCTCCAGTTCATCTTTTTGCATGGTCAGTTCAACCTGATGCACATTAAGTTCATGAATAACTTCATGTATACTGGTGAAGTCAATATCTTCACCGGTTTTCAGATTGTTGATTCTGGATTCTGCTTTCTGGCGCAGTTCCTGAAGCAAATGATTTTTTCTGCTTGCTTTGTTTTTCATAAACTTTCCGCTGAACAACCCGGCAAAGAAACTAAAAATAATTGGTGTTTTGTAAAAAGTTGTGGTCAGGCATCCCAAACTTTGAACAGTTCAGTGTATCTGTTTAGCGCTTTTAAGGAAAGCAGGGGACAGGCACTCAGGGACCCACTTGAACATTATTTTGTGCTTAAAATATCTCATTTTTTGGGACAAGTGGGTCCCGGAAGAGCCAGTCCCCCTCCGGGCTGTATGCCTCCGGGCAGGAAGCCATGCCACATGCAAAGCGCTAAACAGATACGAACAGTTTAATTCTTTATCTGTCCGCTGCTTTTTTTCAATAGGGTTAGACTGATATAAAAAAATAAAGAAATTATCCACAGAGAAGAATTTTGCACATTTTTTTAAAATTCGCAACAAAAAAGGTGATGGTTGAGTATACTGAGTGAGTAGAATTTAAGATATCTGCATGTGCACTGTGACAGTTTATTCTGTCAGTCTTACTCTGTACTCAACTTTTACAGCTGGAGTTTATTTTTATGAATGACTCTTATGACTATCGTGACACAGGCTCATTATTGAGCCTTCAGGCACAAAAAGCCCTGCAGCGCAGTGAAGAACGGTTCAGAAGGATTACTGAAGAATTGACGGACTATCTTTATACTGTAACCGTCAGTCAGGGCCAGGCTGAAAAAACAGAGCACAGTCCTTCTTGTGTTGCGGTTACCGGCTATACTGCCCAGGAGTTTGCCTCTGATCCTTATCTTTGGATTAAAATGGTTCTGCCTGAAGATCAGGACGACGTCAGAGAACAGGCCAGACAGGCTTTAAACGGAGATCAGGCTCCATCCTTAGAGCACAGGATCGTCAGGAAAGATGGAAAAATTCGTTGGGTGATGAATACTATTGTGCAGAATTTTGATGATCAGGGGCATGTGCTTTCCTACGATGGTCTGATCAAAGACATCACGGAACGAAAGGAAATGGAAGATGCCCTGAGAAAGAGTGAAGCCCGGGTCAGGCACAAACTGTTAACCCTTGTTTCACCAGAAGGAGATATTGGCGACCTTGATCTGGAAGATATTGTAGATGTACCCGCTTTACAGCATCTGATGGATGATTTTTACAATTTGACCAATATCGGCAGTGCAATTTTAAATATAAAAGGCAAAATTCTTGTTGCTACAGGCTGGCAGGATATATGTACTCTTTTTCACCGGGTCCATCCTGAAACCTGTAAGAACTGTCTGGAAAGTGATATTTTTCTGGCCGGCCCTGGAGTGCCCGGTAAGTTCAAGCTGTATAAGTGCAAAAATAATATGTGGGATATCTCAACGCCCATTATTATTGGCCGAAAGCATCTTGGGAATCTTTACCTCGGACAGTTTCTTTTTGCAGGTGAAGAGCCTGATGTGGAAATATTTAAGGCTCAGGCCCTCAAATACGGTTTTGATCAGGAAGAGTATCTTCAGGCTTTGAACCGGGTGCCCAGGTTTTCCAGGGAAACAGTACAGCTGGCCATGACCTTTTACACCAGACTTGCCAACCTTGTTTCCGACCTGAGCTTTGGTCATGTCAAGCTTGCCCGGGCCATCAGTGAGAAAACCAAGGCGGAAAACGAGCTAAAAAAAGTCAATTGTCGCCTGGAAAGGACATTAAACGAAAAGGACAAGTTTTTCTCCATAATAGCACATGACCTGAAATCACCTTTTATCGGATTTCTAAACTTCATCAGACTGCTGGACAAGCATATTGACAGTATGTCTCATGAAGATATCCGTAATCTTGCCAGAGAAATGAAGTCCAATGCTGATAATTTATACAACCTGCTTAACAACCTGCTTGAGTGGTCCAGGGTTCAGAGAGGTTTGATAGAGTTCGAGCCCGCCCCCCTGACATTGTCTGAAATCGCGGATTTTAGTCTTGAACTTATAAAGCCCAGACTCGTGCAGAAAGAAATAGCTCTGCATGTAGCGATACCAGATGATATTTCAATTCTTGCTGATAAGTCCATGGTGAGCACTGTTGTTCGTAATATTCTTGCCAATGCTGTAAAATATACGAGACGCAAAGGTGAGATCAACTTTAAGGCAGAAAAACAGAATAAGATGATAAAAATTGTTGTTGAAGATAACGGGCTGGGCATGGATGAAAAAACCATCGCCAGACTGTTTTCTCAAGGAGGTAAGTTTTCCACAAGAGGGACTGAAGGTGAGAGAGGAACTGGATTGGGACTTATGCTATGCAAGGAGTTTGTTGAAAAGCATGGCGGCAAGTTGTGGGTGGAAAGCAAGCCCGGTCAGGGTGCGACATTTTATTTCACTCTTCCTGAAATGCATGACTCAGTTGATGAATAATAAATCAGTCTGTTTAATGAACTTGTGAGTTGAAAGCTTCTCACACCCGGGCAGCCGGGACCAAACCAGTGAGTAACTTGCAATAGCCTTAACACGAGATAGCTTCGCTTTGCTCGCAACAAGGACTGCCGCGCTCGCCCCAGTTGAATGGCTGCGCCTACACTGCGTGTATTCAGGGTAAAAAGACTCGCTCGCAATGACACCTGAGCTGTCAGGGATGTAGTTGCTCAAAACCTGTTACCCACGAGGGAGCCTAAGCGACCGAAGCAATCTGTATGGTAAAGCCATAGTGCTCTGAATTTATTGCTTATTTGGTTTTGTTGCCTGTAAGGTTGGAGAATAACTTCAATAAACAGCCTGCTGAGTGAACTGCTATAGTGCGGATACAATTTTACTATAAAACAGCAATGGAGAATTAGGCTGCTATTTTTGGCTGGATTTATCCATACTTGTTTTTGACTTCTAAGCAGACCTGAGTTAATAATTTGCAGCTTATGCCTGTCATTTTATAATAAAATACTCTCGGAGATATTGATGAACAGATATGAGACCGTAATCGGGCTGGAAGTTCATGCACAATTGAAAACCAAGTCCAAGATCTTCTGTGGTTGTTCAACCATGTTTGGTCAGGGGCCTAATGAAAATACATGTCCTGTCTGCTGTGGAATGCCAGGGGTGTTGCCGGTACTTAACCAGAAGGCTGTGGAGTTTGGATTGAAAATGGCCCTTGCTGTAGAATGCCGGGTCAATGACAGATCTGTCTTTGCCAGAAAGAATTATTTTTACCCTGATCTTCCCAAAGGTTATCAGATTTCTCAGTATGAGGAGCCTCTTGCTGAACACGGTAAGATAAGAATTGCTGTGGATAGTCTGGAAAAAGTAATAGGAATTACCAGGATTCACATGGAGGAAGATGCAGGCAAATCAATCCATTCCTCTACTGACAATATGAGTTATGTGGATCTGAACAGAACAGGAGTACCCCTTTTAGAAATTGTTTCTGAGCCGGACATCAGAAGTCCTGCTGAAGCTGTAGCTTACCTTAAGTCCTTGCGCGGCATCCTTCTTTATCTTGAAATATGCGATGGCAACATGGAAGAAGGCAGCTTTCGCTGTGATGCAAATATTTCTTTAAGACCCACAGGGCGTGAAGAATTTGGAACCAGGGCTGAAATAAAGAACCTAAACTCTTTCAGGCATGTGCAAAAGGCCCTGGAATACGAAATAATGAGACAAGCCGAACTGCTTGATGACGGCGAGGCAATTGTGCAGGAAACCAGACTTTACGATGTTGATAAAGGAATGACCAGATCCATGCGCGGTAAGGAAGAAGCACACGATTACAGGTATTTTCCTGATCCTGACCTGACTCCTCTTATTATTGATCCTGACTGGGTTGAAGAGTTGAAAAAAGCATTGCCAGAACTACCCGGGGCACGAATGCAGCGTTTTATCACGCAGTACAATCTGCCAGAGCCGGATGCTGCTGTGCTCACATCAGAGAAGGAACTGGCCAATTTCTTTGAAGCCTCGGTCAAAGCTTACAATCAACCCAGGAAGATAAGTAACTGGATAGTTGGCGACCTCATGAGCAAACTTAATGATACAGGACAACGCGTTGCAGAGATCAGCTTAAAGCCTGATCAACTGTCCTGCATAGTGCGCATGGTGGATGAAGGCACCATAAGTGGAAAAATTGCCAAAACTGTTTTTTCAGAGGTGTTTGAAACCGGTACTGAACCGGAAAAGGTTGTTAAAGATAAAGGTCTGGTGCAGATATCAGATTCTTCTGCTCTTGAAACTATGGTTGACCAGGTCCTTGAAGCTCATCCTCAGGAAGTTCAGAGATTTAAAGATGGCCAGAAAAAGCTTATGGGCTTTTTTGTGGGGCAGATTATGAAGCAGACCAAAGGTCAGGCAAATCCGGCAATGGTTAATGAGTTGCTGAACCGGAAGTTGCAGTAGTCAGGGATCAGTAGTCAGGGATCAGAAGTCAGAAGTCAGAGGTCAGAGGTCAGAGGGCAGAGGTCAGAGGTCAGGGGTCAGATGACGGGGATTCGTTGCCCCTGGCCGTCATTCCTGACTTGATCCTGGGTCCAGACCTATTTTCAAGCAATTGCAATTTTATATCAATTACTTCAGAAGTTTGATGTGGCGCAACCCAGTCGTATCTGGAGCACAACACGGAGTACTCCCCTCCTTTTCAAGGAGGGGTTGGGGGAGGTTTGATCTAAATGATCACTTCCTTATTAATATCATTTTTGCTCGATTTTTTTCAGGGAAATAATTAATGGAACATATCTATTTTAACAAGGAAAAAGGCTGCCTCATGCTTCTGGATCAGAGGCTGTTGCCGCATAAAGAAGAATGGTTTGAGTGCGTCGGCACTCAGGATATAGTTTATGCGCTTCAACAAATGGTAGTGCGGGGAGCACCAGCTATTGGAGTAACTGCAGCGTTCGGCTGTGTTCTGGCCTGTAATGAAGTTGCAGCAAGAAATGACTGGAAGGCATCCCTTGAGAAAAAACTACGTGACATTGCTCACGCCAGACCAACTGCAGCCAACCTTGCATGGGCAGTAGAAGTAATGCTTCATGAGCAGTTGAAGGGGCAACCTGAATCAACTGATGATCTTATAAAGCTTTGGTTAGATAAAGCTATGGATTTGCACAGTAAAGATATTGCCATTAATAAAAGAATGGGTGGTTATGGCGCTGAACTAATCAATGACGGCGATACTGTTATGACTCACTGTAATGCCGGTGCCCTGGCTACAGGCGGATACGGCACGGCTCTTGGAGTTGTTCGAGCGGCAGTTGACCAGGGTAAAAAAGTAAAGGTCATTGCCAATGAAACTCGTCCATTTCTGCAGGGTTCCAGATTGACTGCATATGAGCTGGAGCAGGACGGAATAGAGGTGACAGTAGCCTGCGACAATGCCTGTGCGCATCTTATGCAGCAGGGTCTGGTTGACAAGGTGGTCGTAGGTGCGGACCGCATAGCTGCCAATGGAGATGTTGCCAATAAAATCGGCACTTATGGAGTTGCCCTGGCAGCTTCAGCTCATGGAGTGCCATTTTATGTTGCAGCCCCGCTTTCCACTATTGATATCAGAACAAAGTCTGGAAAAGATATTCCCATTGAAGACAGAACTCCTGATGAAGTAAAGTTTATTAATGGCAAATTAATCCTTCCCGAGAATGTCGGCGTATACAATTTTGCCTTTGACATCACACCATCCACCTTAATATCAGCAATAATCACGGAATACGGCATACTGCACAAGCCTTACGATGAAGCCATAAACCGTGTTTGTGCCCAGGCCCCTGGAGCATAATGCACGTGAACAGCTTTACTTCCGCGTGGACAGGATAAATCATGCTTCCTTATGTAGTTATTGCCGGCCGGCCCAATGTGGGCAAATCCACTCTTTTCAATCGAATGATTCGGCAGAATAAGGCCATCACTCATGACCGTCCTGGGGTAACCAGGGACAGGCTGTATGGAACCGTGCGCATTCATGGGCAGGAAGCGTTTAATCTTGTAGATACAGGGGGGCTGATTCTAAACAACCAGGATGTCATGGAAAAAGAGATCTTTCAGCAGGCTGCTGAAGCTCTGGAGGCTGCAGACCTGATTCTCATGGTGGTGGATGCCAGAGAAGGCTTGACAAGGCTGGATGAACAGCTGGCGGTTATGTTAAGACAAAGCAACAGGCCGGTGCATGTTGCGGTTAATAAAGTGGACGGCGAAGAAAAAAGCACTGCTTTAATGACTGACTTTTACTCTCTCGGAATAGACGCCACTCCGGTTTCGGCAGCCCATGGTTATAATATCCATGAACTTATGGAGGAGGTATTATCCAGACTGCCTGAAGGGAATATTGAACATGATCAGGAAAAATCACTTGGTTTAAGACTCTCTATGCTGGGTCGTCCCAATGTAGGCAAATCTTCGCTAATTAATGCTTTGACCGGCGAAAACAGGGTTTTGGTCAGTTCAGAAGCAGGCACCACAAGAGATTGTGTTGATATCACTTTAGAAAAGAATAATCGCAGATATACATTCATTGATACAGCTGGTGTCCGGCGTAGAACAGTAATTTACGATGATCTGGAAAGATTCAGCGTTCTCAAGGCCCTTAAAAGCAGCAAAAGGGCGGATGTTGTGTTTATTGTTCTTGATGCCCTGAGCGGTGTGGTTGCACAGGACAAAAAGCTTTTATCCTTTTTAGACCGCGAAAAGTCGCCGTTTATTGCTTTGGTGAACAAGATTGATCTTGTTCCAAGGTCAAAGCAGGGTCAGCTTAGGGAGATGTTTGTTAGAGAACTGGGGTTCTGTTCTCACGCTCCGGTTGTATATACCTCGACTATTACCAGGTCCGGTCTTGGCGGGCTTATATCTCTGGCAGAAAAGCTGTGGGAGCAGTGCCAGGTCAGAATTGGAACAGGAGAGTTAAACAGACTGGTTAAGGATGCAACTGAGAGGCACCAGCCTCCTTCAATCAAGGGCAGGCGTGCAAAAATTTATTACATGACCCAGGCTGGATCCAATCCACCTGAGTTTGTTTTTTTTGTTAATAATCCTCAACTGCTCAAGGCTTCCTACAAAAAATATCTTGAAAAACAGATTCGCAAGTTGTTCAAATTGAATATGGCCCCTTTGCGCCTGGTGTTTAGAGCCAGTCGAGGAGACAAACTGAAAAAATAGTAACAGTTTATTATCAAGTAACAGTTTAGCTCTTTTCTAAAGAAAGCACGGATACTGGCTAAACTATTACATTATATTATCAAGAGGAGAAAAATATGATTCAGAAAGCTGAGAAAATCTGGTTTGATGGAAAGCTTGTGCCATGGGATGAGGCAAATGTACATGTTTTGACTCACGCTTTGCATTATGGGGTAGGGGTCTTTGAGGGTATTAGATGCTATAAGTGCAAGGATGGCTCATCAGCTGTTTTTCGTTTAGAAGAACATGTGGCCAGACTGCTGGGATCGGGCAAAACAGTTGAAATGAAAATTCCTTTCACACAGGAAGAGATCAGTGCAGCAATTCTTGAAACCCTCAAGGCAAACAAGCTGGATCAGGGCTATATCAGACCTCTGGCCTTTATTGGAGACGGCGCCATGGGGGTGCATCCCGGTGAAAATCCTGTTCGACTCATAATTGCCACATGGCCGTGGGGTGCCTATCTTGGTGAAGAAGCACTAAAGAAAGGAATCAGGGTTAAAACATCCAGTTTCACGCGACATCATGTTAATGTTATGATGACTAAGGCTAAGGTGGCTGGAAATTATGTAAATTCTGTTCTGGCCAAGCGAGAGGCTGTTGCTGATGGATATGACGAAGCTCTTATGCTGGACGTGGATGGATATGTAGCCGAGGCTACAGGTGAGAATATTTTTATCATCAAAAACAGCAAGCTCAAAACACCTCCTCTTGGACCGATCCTTGGTGGAATTACCAGAGACTCACTCATTACTCTTGCAAGGGATATGGGCTATGAAGTAACTGAACAAAGATTTACCAGAGATGAGCTTTATATGGCTGATGAGGCCTTTTTCTGCGGAACAGCTGCCGAGGTTACTCCCATAAGAGAAGTTGATCGAAGAACTATTGGAGCAGGCAAAGCCGGACCAACAAGCCTGTTGCTGCAAAGTGAATACTTCAAGGTGGTACATGGTGAAAACCTGAAGTACGCAGGCTGGTTGACCAACTATAATATATAATCTTCACAGTGCAACTGTAATTGTTGTTGCTGTTTAGCTGTTCAATTGGCATAGCTATTTAGTTACTGACTCTTGAAACCCTGTCATAAAAAAACAAGAAATTGTTATCAGCTAATTGTTGAAGCACAAAAGCCTGAATTCATTTCCTTACCCTGATAACAATCAACAAGTAACAGATAACTGGGTTGCGGGCATGGCCCGCATTAGGAGTTTAATCCCCGTTGTGACAGCTTGGCACGGGAACTGTCCCCAGTTAACTTTTCAGAAACGCATAATGTTCCCGTGCAGAATAGTTTCAGCAGTGTTATGCAATCTTTGATTTGAACTTAGAACATCCTGGTAAGTGAGAAGTTAATGGCAAGAGTAGGGCTGACAGCAAAATACAGACCGCAACGCTTCAAAGATATTGTGGGGCAGGACTTTATCAAAAAGGTTCTGTCCACAGCCTCTCAGCAGGATAAGCCTGCCAATGCTTATCTGTTTAGTGGAACAAGGGGTGTGGGTAAGACAACTGCTGCCAGAATTATGGCCAAGGCTATCAACTGCCGTAATGGTCCTGATTTTGAGCCTTGCAATTCATGCTCTAATTGTCGGCAGATATCTAAAGGAGCTTTTCCTGATGTTATGGAAATAGATGCTGCATCGCATACCGGGGTGGATAATGTTCGTAAATTGCGTGAAGACGCAGTTTATGTGCCTATGAGTGGAAAATACAAGGTTATCATTATTGATGAAGGGCACATGCTGTCAAAAGGGGCTTTCAATGCTCTGCTGAAAACTTTGGAAGAACCGCCACGTCACTGTGTTTTCATCATGGCTACCACTGCTCCGGAAAAGTTTCCAGTGACTGTAGTCAGCAGGTGCCAGCATTATGTTTTCAAAATGGTACCCCTTGATGAGTTAGTTAGACACTTGTCATCTGTTCTGGATTCTGAAAAGGTTGAATATGACCTTGATGCCGTTAAACTTATTGCCCGAAGGGGTGCCGGAAGTGTACGAGACTCAATGTCCATTTTGGGACAGGTGATTGCCCTGGGAGGTGAAAAAATTGACTCTGCCAGTGTGAGAGACCTGCTGGGACTGGCCGGGCATGAAGTGTATGCAAGGATTTTCCAGGCTGTTTCAGCAAAGGATTTACTGGTTTTACATACAGAACTGGGCAAGATGCTGGAGCAGGGCTTGGATATTAACTTTTTTCTGCTGGAATTTTCTTCATGCTGGAGGAATGTTTTTCTGATATCGCAGGCTGGTCCCAGGGCAGCTTCCATACTTGATCTTCCTGAGGCAGAACTGACTTTCTGGCAGGACATGGCCAGAGCCTTTCCTGGCACAATTATTCATGCAGCATGGCAAATGGTTATTGAAGAGCAGAAAAATATTGTCAGAAGCAATGAGCCAGCTACTGCTTTAGAACTGCTGCTTTTCAATCTTGCCTGTTTACCTGAACTTTTGCCAGTGGACAAATATACTGATCTGCCTGCTTCGTCTTTGACATCTGCCCCTGACACCTCCATTGTCCCGCAACGAAATGACAATACAGAGCTTAAAAAGCCTGAGCAGGCACAGGCAGCTGATGATTTTGAAAAGGAATCTCCGGAAGATCATGCAGGTTCTCAAGATAATGAAGAGCAAAAAGCAGATAATCAGGTTAAAAAAGACTGGGATGGATTTGTAGAATTTTGTAACACTAAAGGACCTGATGAAGCAGCTTTAGTAAGGATGCTCAAAAGTTGCCCGGGCATTATTGAGGAAGATGAGCTTAAAATTGTCTGCAAGCAGAGCTTTGTCTACGATTCTTTAAATAAGAGTGAGCGGCAAAGAGAGCTTACGTCGCTAACTCAACAGTATTTTGGCTCTCAGGTAAAGCTTAGCCTTGTACATGACGCACCAGAAAACAATTCCTCTTTCCGCACAAAGGCTCTCAACCATCCAGTAGTTAAAAAGGTTTTGGATGATTTTGATGCAAGGATAATTGAGATTCGAAAAGTAAACTATTAAGATTATTGGTTCAATAAATTAAGGAGAAATAATCATGATGAACGATTTGGTTAGACAGGCTCAGATGATGCAGAAAAAAATGGCCAAAATGCAGGAAGAGCTTAACAGCAAGGTAGTTGAAGCTTCTGCAGGCGGAGGTATGGTTACGGTAAAGGCTACAGGAGCTCAGGAGATAGCTGAAATCAGGATTGAAAAAGATGTAGTTGACCCGGAAGATGTGGAAATGTTGCAGGATTTGCTTTTAGCAGCTACCAATGATGCTTTGAAAAGGGCAAAAGATATGGTTCAGGGGGAGATGGCTCAGCTCACAGGCGGTATGAAAATTCCAGGTCTTTTTTAATTTGAATACAGGCACAGTCTGTTATTGGAGGTTTTTTGAGTAAGCTGCCTTTACCGTTGCAAAATCTTGTAGACCAATTGTCTCGACTTCCTGGAATAGGACCAAAAAGTGCTCTGCGTATTGCCATGACTATGCTTAAATGGCCTCGAGAAAAAACCAGAAATCTTGGTCAGAGCATTTTGGAATTGCGTGAAAAACTTTGCGTCTGTTCCAAGTGCGCCAGTCTTGCAGACAATGATCCGTGTGATTTGTGCTCTGATCCTGCCAGGGATGAAGATAAACTTTGTATTGTAGCCGAATGGGACAGCCTTATAGTCATGGAAGAGTCAGGCTTTTTCAGGGGAAAATACTTAGTGCTTGGGGGACTTTTATCTCCCTTAGATGGAGTTGAGACCAACAGCCTTGAATTTGATCGATTAAGAGAGCTGCTTGGAGCAGGGAAGATTAAAGAACTTATCCTTGCACTTGGCACTACCTTAGAGGCTGAAAATACAGGATCGTACATAAAAAACCTGGTGGACAGGGAGTATCCTTATCTTTCCTTGACGCGCCTGGCACAAGGTATTCCTCTCGGCTCTGATCTTAAGTATATGGACAAAGAAACATTAAGGCAGTCTATGCTGCATCGTCAGAATATCTAAAGTTTTAAGTTTTAAGATTTAAGATTTGATACATGGCTTGCCAGCTGGACTTTTCAGGCTGAGGGAGGAAGGCTGAGGGAGGAAGGCTGAAGGAAGAGGGAAGAAGGCTGAAGGCTGAAGGAAGAATGAAGACGGGAAAAGGAAGAAGGAAGAGGGAAGAAGAGGGAAGGTCGGAGAAGAGCGGCTGATGACTGCTGGATGAATATTTTGGCCATTTGGACTTGCCGCTTGAATTTTGTCGTTGAAGACCAGCGTCCTGATTTTAACTGTTACAAGGCGTTTAATTAGGAAGCGGGTTCAAGACCTTTCAATTTTTTGAAGCTAATCAAAGGAGATATGCATGCCGGAATCACAACCCGAGGCTTACGAAGAAATTGCAAAGCGCCTCAAGGGATTGCGTGAAGCAATGGACCTTTCCCATGATGAAATTGCAGAACAATTGGAAATAGATCCCCGGAAAGTAAAAGAATACGAGTCTGGCGCACTGGAGATTCCAGTGGGTTATCTGTATGGTATGGCCAAACTCTGCAAGGTAGACCTGACTGTACTTGTTTCAGGATCTGAAGCCCATTTGCAAAACTATTCAGTTGTTCGCAAGGGTAAAGGAATGAGTGTTGATCGACGCAAAGACTATAACTACAAAAGCCTTGCCTATGGATTTTCAGGTCGGAGGATGGAACCTTTTCTAATTGAGGTTCCACCTAAGGAAGAGTCGAAAATGAACTTTAATGATCATCCTGGGCAGGAGTTTATTTATGTTTTAAGTGGCAGGCTTGAGGTGCGATTTGAAGATCGCATGGAAATCCTGGAGCCTGGAGACAGTGTTTACTTTGCTTCCAGAACTCCGCATGCTCTGCGTGGACTTGATGGCGAGACTTCTGAAATGATTGTTGTTATCACATGATAGCTTTTATAGATACTGCTTTTAAGGGGAAAGAATGTTCATAAAAGAAAATTTCACTGATTACCAGGACTTTATAAAAAGATTCAGATTGTCCATACCTGAAAACTTCAATTTCGCCTTTGATGTAATTGATGCTAAAGCGGCAGCCAATCCTGAGGTGCTTGCCATGATTCATATTGATGATAGCGGCCAAAGAAAAGAATATTCCATGGGCTTTTTTGCAGATCAGTCTTCGCGTTTGGCAGCATCACTCCGGGAAAATGGTATATCAAAGGGTGATAAGGTCATGATTATCCTTTACCGCAGGGTAGAGTTCTGGGTTACCATGCTGGCGCTTCACAAAATTGGCGCTGTGGCAGTTCCCTCGCCTTCTTTACTCACTCCCGGGGATATCATCTACCGAGTCAACTTTGCGGGCATTAAGGCTGTAGTCTGTGAAGACAGCATTACGGACAAGGTTAATGAAGCCCGGCTTGAGTGTCCTGAACTGTCAGTTCTTGTGCAGGCTGGAGATAAGAAAGCTGGTACCGGCTGGCTTGATTATGAACAGATGGTTATAGAGCCTGGTTCGCCTTTTCATGAAAATGACCGGCCCGGAGGCAATGACCCGTTATTGATATTTTTTTCATCAGGAACTACAGGGCCTCCCAAAATGGTTGAGCATACACATAATTACCCTCTTGGGCACTGGGTGACTGCGGCTTACTGGCATGATCTTGAGCCGGGAGACATTCATCTCACCCTGGCGGACACAGGCTGGGGCAAGGCAGTCTGGGGTAAATTCTATGGACAGTGGATGGCTGATGCAGTGGTCTTTGTTTATGATTTCAGAGGCAAATTTACTCCGGCAGGTCTATTGGAGATTCTAACAAAACATAAGGTGCAAACCTTTTGTGCGCCTCCCACAGTTTATCGCTTTCTAATCAGAGAGGATATGACAAAATATGATCTTTCAGCCCTGAAACACTGTACAACAGCAGGCGAACTTTTGAATGAAAGTGTTTTTCATAGTTGGAAGAAGATAACCGGGTTGCCCATTTATGAAGGTTACGGCCAGACAGAAACTACTTTGCAAATTGCTACCTTCCCTTTTATGCAACCTAAGCCGGGATCCATTGGCAAGCCTGCTCCTGGGTGGAATATAGTGCTGCTGGATGAAACAGGCAACTCAGTTGCCGTCGGCGATGAGGGAGAGATATGTGTTGCATTGGATGAGTCATTACCAACAGGACTGTTTACTGGTTATCTTCAGGAACCTGAAAAAACTGCTTCAGTAATAAAAGATGGTTTTTATCATACAGGTGATAAAGCGTGGATGGATGAAGACGGATATTTGTGGTTTCTCGGTAGAGTGGATGACTTGATCAAAAGTTCAGGATACCGCATAGGTCCTTTTGAGGTGGAAAGCGCTCTTATTACACACCCGGCAGTCATTGAAGCTGCTGTCACCGGTGTCACAGATGAAGTAAGGGGGCAAATTGTTAAGGCAACAGTTGTTCTTGCTCCTGGTTTTGAGCCGGATGAATCTCTGACCAGGCAGTTGCAGGATCATGTCAAAAATGTTACAGCTCCCTATAAATATCCCAGGATCATCGAATATGTATCTGAGTTGCCTAAAACCATAAGTGGAAAAATCAAGCGTGCTGAAATTCGGGAGAAAGACAGGCAGGCACAGGAATAACAAGGACAATTTCTAAGTAATGTTAAGCTCTGATTCAAAAACTCTGGATAGTGGTCTGCCCAGGGTTGCTGTTGGTGCAATTGTCAGGCGCAATGACAGTTACTTGCTGGTCAAAAGGGCTAACAATCCCAATAGGGGCAGATGGTCGATTCCTGGAGGCAAGGTTTTGCCGGGAGAATCTCTGCAAGTGGCTGTGGAACGAGAAGTTCTGGAAGAAACTTCAATTATTGTCCAGGCTTTTGATCCCATTTTCACCTTTGATCTCATTGAGCATGACGGCAGCAATAATCTTTTGTACCATTACGTAATAGTGGATTTGGTAGCGAGGTATATAAGAGGCGAAATTATGGCTGGCACTGACGCACTGGAAGCTGTCTGGGCCCATGAACAGGAGTTGGATAAATATGACTTGAATGCTGATACTTTAAGGCTTTTCAGGGAGGTTTCTTGAGGGGTAAAAGTTGTCAGTTGATTGTTGGTAGTTACTCAAGGGTCTTTCCAGCCCATGGTATCGACTAGCGGGCTCAGGTCTGGTCAAACAAGCAGCAATGGTGAAAACAAATCAGGATGCAGGCTTTATCTGAAATTAGAATAATGTGCTGAACAGATATAATGCAGCAAACAGTCAAATACTGGCAGGTGGTATGGGGAATAATTCAGCATTTTTTTTATTCACACTGGTGGACAGGCAATACGCCTTAGAGCTGGATGTAGTGGAAAGGGTTCTTCATGCCGCTGAAATAACCCCGGTTGACAATGCTCCAGCTTATGTAGCCGGATTGATCAATATAGGTGGTGAAATATTGCCAGTGATTGACACACGCCATCTTTTTAATCTCCAGCATAAAGAACTGGACCTGTCTGACAAATTCATAATCATATCTCGTAATAAGAGGAAAGTCGTACTGCTTGTGGACACGGTGCATGACGTTACCGTTTTGCAGGATAATGCTGTCCGCTGGCCTGGTCCAGGAAATTCCCACGCTTATGATGACACCGCCCTGAAAACTGCCAGAGTGCTTCGAGTATCTGATGACATTGTAGTAATTCATGATGTTGAGCACCTTTTTGATCTTCAGAAAAATCAGGATTTAGCTGTTGCCCTTCAGGCAGGAGATGAAGCGCTGGAGGAAGGCTGAAATGAACCATCAAATCCCGTCCTGCCAACTGGATAAACTGGGAGAAATTGTAGCTGACAGTATTGGTTTCAGATATAAACCAAGCAAACGTAAAGAACTCTTCAGGGGGATTCAGGATCTTGCCTGCCAACAGAATACGGATAATGTCCAAGAGTTTTGTTCAAACTTGACCCAGAGTTCGCTAACCCAAAGGCAACTTGAAGTATTGACCCATTACCTGACTGTGGGAGAGACTTATTTTTTCAGAGAACCCAAAAGTTTAGAAGCTTTCAAAAATGCGGCTTTACCCGAGATAAGTAAACATGGTTTAAAAAATAATAAAACTCTGAAGATATGGAGCGCTGGCTGCAGTTCCGGTGAAGAACCCTATACCATAGCCATTCTCCTGGACCAGCTTCTTTCTGATGCCCGGAAATGGCATACAAGCATTCAAGGCACGGACATCAATTGGGAGGCTCTGAATAAAGCCAGAGCAGGCATTTATACTCCATGGTCCTTTAGAAATACATCAGAAGATCTGAAGAACAGGTATTTCCAAAAAATAACCACTAAAAAATATGCCATAAATAGTCGGTTTAAACAAAATGTTTCCTTCTCCTACCTTAACCTGGCCTCAAGCAGCTATCCTTCTCTTTTGAACAATATTCACTCTATGGATATTATTTTCTGTAGAAATGTTATGATCTATTTAAAGCCTGACGTTGTGCAGAGAATATTAGAAGGGTTTTACAGATCTCTGCGCCCGGGGGGCTGGCTCATTGTGGCACCAAGTGAAACCTATTCTCTTCTTGATTCTCAATTTTCTTCAATCTCACTGGGTGGGGCCACAATTTACCGTAAAACACCTAAAAAGACTCCAGTCTTTTTTCATCAAAATGTCATCCCTGAACAAAATCTTTCAGCCCTTTCAGCATCTTGGACTCCCACGATTCTAAAAACTGAATCAGTAAACACAAAATGCAGCATAGATTCCGGGGGTTTGAAAAGACAGCTGGACTCTGATGAAGTAATACCTGAGTTGGATCAATTACTGGAAAAGGTCAGAGACAAAGTGAGGGAAGGGTTGTATGAGGAAGCTGCCCGAGAACTTGAATCAGGCATTTCTGCTTATGAGGCACAAGACCTCAGTAACCCCCCTGTTCAGGCATATGCAATGATGGCTCGTATTAGCGCGGACAAAGGGCAGCTCGACAAAGCTGCTCAGTGGTGTGACAAAGCTCTTAAGGCAGATGAGTGCGATGCTGAAATATACTACCTTTATGGGATGGTCCTAATGGAGCAGGGTGACCTGATCAGAGCGGCTGAGGAAGTAAAAAAGGCGCTCTATCTAAATCCTGATTATGTTGCGGCTATTTATTCTCTCGCTAATATAGCCTATGAAATGGAAAACAATGATCAGGCCTTGAAGTATTTTCAAAGTGCAGCCCAGTTGCTTGAAAAAATTCCTCCGGAACAGGGGGTTCCTGATCTTGGAGACATGAGCGTTGCCCGTTTGTTGTCTACCATTAATGCTGTTATTGAAAGTCTCCACAGAAATAAAAGATCAGATGATTATAAACAGGCTTAAAATGGAAGAAAAACAGAAGATACTCCGTAAAAGGGCTAAAGCTCTGGCCAGATTGAGCATGGAAGATGCGCTTGAAGAGCATTTACTCGAAGTGGTCCAGTTCAGGCTGGCCCGGGAAAATTATGCTCTTGAATCTGCTTATATTCGCGAAGTTGTTAATTTTTCAGGACTGACTCCTGTTCCTTGCACGCCGTCTTTTATTGCAGGTATCATAAACCTTAGAGGGCAGATAGTATCGGTTGTGGATTTAAAGGTTCTGTTTGATCTTCCACTTAGCGCCCCTCCTGATAGCGCCAAAGTTATTATTCTTAACCATAATGAAATGGAAATGGGGCTTCTGGTTGATAAGCTGAAAGGAGCAACAGCCTTTGCTATAGACTTGATCCAGCCAAGCCCTTCTTCTTTGACTGACAAAACTCAAGCCTACCTCAAGGGAGTGTTTGGAAGAGATGTGGCAGTTTTGGATGCTAAGGCTGTTTTATCGGATGAATCTTTGATTGTTGATGAAGATGTTGGTGCATAAGGACATGTAATACCGGCTTTTCCCTCAACCCAAAAAAAAGATATTTTTACCGCCCGTTGGAAGACTCACTCAAGACGCCCAGTTAAACCCTGCTGCGCAGGAACGCTTTCAGCGTTGTTTAACCGGGCAGGCAAAGGGCGCAAAGGAAGAAAATATCTTCTATAGGGGACTATTTATTCTTGTGGAGGCGGCTACCAGTTGCCTGTTTTTAATAGCCTGCAGGATGCAGGTTCCGCTTGTCAAGGCCCTTCCTCTCGATCCAGGCTCCTCAGGAAGGGGAGCGTTTATATGTAAATTTGATCATAAAGGTGGATTCTATGAAACTTTTTTCGATTGTAGATAATGTAAAGATTGGCAAAAAACTGATCCTGGGTTTTGGGGTTATTGTTTTAATTACCTTAAGTCTCGGAGTTCTGGCATATTTTAATGCTGTTGAGGGAGAAGAAGCCTTAAGCGATGTCGGTCAGAATCGACTTCCTGCTGCGGAAAGCATGATGCAAATGGCGGTTGCAGCCAAAGAAATCATTGCTGCTGAAAGAACTCTTATGGATCTTTCTCTTGACCGGGTGTATCGGGAGCAGCAGTTTAATGATCTTGTTGCCGCGCTGGACAGGTTTGAAATGGCAAGAACCGAATATGATCTTTTGGATAAAAGCCAGCAAGCGCAACAGGTATGGGATGAACTTAATGAAGCATGGAGAGAACTTGACGCTGTCAACAAAACAAGTTTTGAGCAGCGCAGACAGCTTGATCAAATGGATCTGGGCAATCCCATGGACCTGGCCCGTAACCTGGAGCAGATAAGAGGCGCTCATTATCAGCTCGCTGCTGAAGCCACCAGTTCCATCTTAACCGGCCAGAGTTTTGAGGCCCTGGGATATGATGAGTGCACTTACGCTGAATGGCAAAAAGAATTCACTACCCAGAATCCACAAGTTATGAGTATTATTAGAGAAATGAGTATACCTCACCGGCGGTTCCATGAAGCTGTTAACGAAGTGTCTCTACTTGTTCAAAACGGGAGAAGTGATGAGGCTTATGAAGCATATATTTCCTTAATGCAGCCAGCCATGGAAGAAGTTTTTGGTCACCTTGATGACTTGCTGTATGAAGTGCAGGTTGCCCTGGATCTGGATAATGAACTTAATCATCATGCCATGGAAGTTGTACTGCCGTTGCAACTCAGATTCGAAATGCTTCTTTCCAGAATGACTGACCTAAACAACACAGAAGCTTTGTCACATGTGCAAAGCTTTAATCAGCGGGCTAACTATATGCGTTCCACAATCATGACAGCCATGCTTATTGGAGTGGGCCTGGCCTTTTTGCTGGCCTTTCTTATTACCCGAAGCCTCAAGAACCCCATTGTAACCAGCTCAGAAATTCTTGCCAGGATCAACGGCGGTGATGTTTCCTTCAGTTTTTCTGAAGGTCTGGACAAGCGCGGTGATGAAATTGGTGACCTCATCAGGACAATGAAAACGATGAGTGACAACCTGAGTATGCAGGTCAGAGATATCCTGGAAGTTTCCAGCTATCTCGGCAGTTCATCCGAGGAAATCGCGGCCTCCATCTCTCAAGTCACTTCAGGAGCCCAGGAAACAGCAACTTCTGTAATGGAAACCACTACTACAGTGGAAGAGGTTAACCAGACTTCAGAAGCCACCAGTACCAAGGCAGGAGAGGTGGCTGAAAATGCCCGTTATGGTTTGCAGACAGCAGGTACAGCACAAAAATCAATTGAGGAGCTTAATAATGGCATGCAATTGATCAATGAACAAATGACCTGGATATCCGATACCATTATGAAACTTAGCGAACAGAGTCAGACTATTGGCGAGATAACAGCCACAGTGGATGATATAGCTGAGCAGACAAATTTGCTGGCAGTCAATGCATCCATTGAAGCCACCAAAGCTGGAGAACATGGTAAAGGATTTACTGTGGTTGCACAGGAAATCAAGAGCCTTGCTGAGCAGTCCAAGCAGGCAACTAAGCAGGTCAGAGCTATTCTGGGGGATATTCAAAAGGTGACAGGCGCAGCTGTGATGGCCACAGAAAAGGGTGCCAAGGCCGTTGAGGCCGGACTTGGTAATGTGGCTGCCACCAGTGATTCCATTCATGCTCTGTATAAAAGTTTTTCAGATTCAGCCCAGTCTGCTGCTCAGATTGCTGCTGCAAGTAAAGAACAGTCTGCCGGAGTGGATCAAGTTAACCAAGCTATGGAAAGTATACGAGAAGCCAGTGAGCAGAATGTTGCAAGCATGAAGGAGCTGGAGACTGCAGCATTGCAGCTCAGGGATCTTGGCAAAAAGCTAAAACATCTGATGGAACATTACAAAACGTGAACCTGAGATATCTGTTCAGTGCTTTGCATTTGGTTCGGAGTTCCTTTCCAGAGTTTTAGTAACTTACCGTTTCAACCCTGTAGAAAAAAACAAGAAATTGATTTAACCTTGAAAGAGCAATGATGCCCAAGATCCTTATTCTTCAGCCTTCAGCCTTCAGCCTTCAGCCTTCAGCCTTCAGCCTTCAGTCTTCAGTCTGAAAAGTAAGGTTATCGTTCAAACTCAACTATTCTTGTTTAAACTGGGTTGTGGGCACAGCCCGCATTAGACAGAAACTAATGGAGTCTCAATGCTTGATTCAGATGAAGAATTTTTTGAAGAGTTGCGCAAAGCTTTTGCTGTAGAAGCACAGGATCATTTGGAAACAATCACCCAGGGGCTATTGTCCATGGAGGAAGCTCCAGAAGACTCATCCAGCAAAGATACCCTGGAACAAATTTTTCGTGCAGCACACAGTCTCAAGGGTGCTGCGAGAGCTGTTAATCTCAGTGGAGTTGGATCCATCTGTCAGTCCCTGGAGACTGTTTTCTCGGCCTTGCAAAAAGGTTCTTTAAAGTTACAAAAACATGATTACGACACTCTTCAGCAAGCATCAGGCATGCTTGAGGAGATGCTTTTTTCATCACAGGAAAAAAGTGAACATTCCATATCCATGATGACAAATTCTATAGATCAGATTGGATTATCAAAAAAGCCTTCATCAGATAGACAACCATTGTTCAAGCTTCCCAGGAAGGAGCAGAGCACAGAGGAGCAAGGCGAAACCAGGCAAGGAATATTAAAGGAAGTAAAGCAGGACAGTTCGCATCAGCTTGACCCGGTTGAAGACTCATCAAGCAAATCACCTGAGCAACCTTCCTGTGATGTTGTTCAGGCTGATCGCTCCAGACCAGTTATGCCGGATACTATCAGGGTAGCTGCTTCACGCCTTGATTTTATCCTGATGCAGTCTGAAGAGCTGATTTCCATTAAACTTTCATCAGAACAGCGTCTTGATCAATTAAGAGAGATTCTTGAAGAATTCAGACCCTGGAAAAAAGAGTTTTCCCGAATCAGTACAGAACTTCACGCTCGAACTCATGGGTCGCAAATGCACAGTGCATTCGATAAATCAGGTGTGTGGTCGAAAGATGAGGGTATTCAAAAAGCCTTGGACTGGAGTTATTCCAAGGTAGTGGGCATTGAGTCTGCTTTGCAAAAGTTGCGTAAAACCCTGGTCAGTGATATGCGCAGTACAAAAGCTATGGTGGACCATGTGCTGGATGGCACTAAGAGTGTTTTGATGCTCCCTTTTGAAACATTGACCCGAGCGTTTCCCAAGATGGTTCGTGATATCGCCAGAGGACAGGGCAAAGATGCACAATTACAAGTGCAGGGAGGACAATTAGAGTTAGATAAGCGCATCCTTGAGCGAATTAAGGATCCTCTGATCCACCTTGTTCGCAACTGCGTGGACCATGGACTTGAAGAGGCGGAAACAAGACAAAAGCTTAATAAACCTGAGGCAGGCAGGGTTTTGCTGAGTATTTCTCAAGTTCAGGGCAACATGGTTAGAATTGAAATCAGGGATGACGGCCGGGGAATAGATGTCCAGAAAGTTAAGGATGCTGCTGTGAAAAATGGACTTGTAAGTCAGGAAAAAGCACATTCCATGGATCAGCAGTCAGCCTTGGATCTTATCTTTCAGTCTGGTATCTCTACCAGTCCCATTATAACGGATATTTCCGGCAGAGGGTTGGGCATGGCCATAGTCAGAGAGGCTGTGGACAATTTAGGCGGCAGCATCTCAATAGAGACAACAAAAGATGCAGGCACAGTTTACACCATCCTCATGCCCATGACCATTGCCGCTTTTAGAGGAATCCTTGTTCGAGAGTGCGGTCATATTTTTGTTGTACCCACCTCCAATGTTGACCACGTTTTCAGGTTAGGCGCTGAAGAAGTCAGCAAGGTAGAAAATCGTGAGACCATATCCTTCAAGGGTGCACCACTATCTCTGGTACGTCTTGGTATCCTCCTTGGACTGGATTTTGATAAGTCTAAAGAAAGTGCTGATGAGTCCAGGATGCTTACTGTTGTGGTTATGCATTCAGGTCAGGTCAGGATTGCTTTTGTGGTGGATGAAATAATCAAGGAGCAGGAAGTTCTTTTCAAATCCTTTGGCAGGCAGCTAAAAAGGGTGCGTAATGTTTCAGGAGCCACTGTTCTTGGGTCAGGCTTGGTGGCCACTGTCCTTAATGTATCAGACCTGTTACGTTCTGCTGCAGGATACTCATCTTCGGTCAGTCCATCGCCGGATAAGATAAAGCATCAGGATCGTCAAAAGGATGTTCTGGTAGCAGAAGATTCCATTACATCAAGAATGCTGCTTAAAAATATACTTACATCGGCTGGATATAGAGTTAAGACAGTAGTGGACGGAGTTGCAGCTTATTCGGCATTAAGGGAGGAGACCTTTGATCTGGTGGTTTCTGATGTAGAAATGCCTGGAATGAACGGCTTCCAGCTCACTGAGAAAATCAGGTCCACCAGAAAAACTGAAGAACTGCCGGTGGTTCTGGTTACAAGTCTTGAGTCCCGGGAAGATCGCAAAAAAGGGATTGATGTGGGTGCGGATGCCTATATTGTTAAAAGCAGTTTTGATCAAAGTAACCTTATTCAGGTTGTAAAGCGTCTTTGTGGATGATTTATAGAAATATGGAGGCGGTTTGCAGCAGACCCCGTTTATTGAAACAGTTACTCGCAGGTATAATACCAGTCACACCCGGAGCTGAAGCTTACAACAGGAGTAAAAGTTGATAAATGTCCTGATCGTGGATGATTCATCTTCTGTGCGCAACTACCTTGCCTATGTATTAGGCTCTGATCCTCAATTAAGGGTTGTGGGACAAGCAAAAAACGGCAATGAAGCCTTGCAGTTCATCAACAGGCAAATGCCTGATGTAGTTACAATGGACATTAATATGCCGGTTATGGATGGGCTGGAGACCACCAGGAAAATTATGGAAACTACCCCGGTACCCATTGTAATTATTAGCGCCAATTGGGAGCCGGAAAATGTGGCTTTAACATTCAGGGCTGTTGAGGCTGGGGCAATATCTTTACTTACAAAACCCACAGGTATAGGCACCCCTCAGGCCAGACAATGGGAAGTGGAAACTGTTGCCACCATTAAACAGGCTGCCATGGCCAAGGTTCGCAGATTGCGATCCAAAAAAGGCATGTCTTTGATCAGGCATGAAAAAAAAATCAGTTTCAAGTCCGAACATAATTCAGGTGAATACGGGGTTGTGGTCATAGGTGCTTCCACTGGTGGACCTCCTGTCATAAAAAATATGCTAAGCAGCCTGCCAGCTGATTTTCCCGTACCCATAATGCTGGTTCAACATATTTCCAGGGGTTTTACCAGTGGTTTTGCCCAGTGGCTTGACAGTCAGTCCCAGCTGAAGGTGTTTGTTGCAAGTCATAGTCAGAGAATCAGACAAGGGTGTGTTTATGTTGCTCCTGAAGGCTTTCACATGTCTGTGCGGGATGGGGGATATGTAACCCTTTCAGACGATCCTCCTGAGTACTCTGTTCGTCCTGCGGTTTCGTATCTTTTTAAATCTGCAGCTCAGGTTTATAAAAACCGTAGCGTAGGTGTACTGCTTACAGGAATGGGCTCAGATGGAGCAGCTGAGCTTAAGCTTATAAGAAATGCCGGAGGTGTTACTTTTGCTCAGGATAAAGCCAGCAGCGTGGTTCATGGCATGCCTGGCAAGGCTGTGCAGCTTGACTCAGCTGATTATGTACTGCCTCCAGACCAGATCATAATTAGAATTATGGATATTGTGATCAAGGGTATTAAAAACTGGTAGTCAAATAGTATGCATGACGCGTTTTTGAAAACAATCAATCTGAGCTGTTTGTCATGTCTATTTTTGGATTAAAACCGGATTATGATGGGCTTGCAAGGGTGCTGTCCTCAGTCGACTTTCCAAAAAAGCGGCACACTTCCGTCAAAAGTTTTATGGAGTAAAGTTATAATGACTATTAATGCAGATATACTTATTGTTGAGGACAGTCTGACCCAGGCCATGCGTTTGCAGCACCTGCTTAAAAAACAGGGATACCAGGCCAGGGTGGCCGGTAATGGTGCTAAAGGTCTTACTATGGTGCAAGACTCAAAGCCTGCCTTGATAATTACTGATGTCATGATGCCGGAAATGGATGGTTTTGAGATGTGTAAAGCCATTAAAAGCAATAGTGAGTTTCATGATATTCCTGTTATGATTTTAAGTTCCCTGTCTGATCCAGGGGATATTATCAGAGGACTTGAATCCGGGGCAGATAATTTTCTGACCAAGCCTTATGAAGAAGATCATTTATTGCGCAGAATCCATCACATATTGACCAATGTAGAAATGCGCAAGGAGAGTGTGCCGCAATTTGCTCTGGAAGTATATTTTGCCGGTCAACGCCACAAATTGACTACCGACAGGTTTCAGATAATTGACCTTCTTCTTTCCACTTTTGAGGCCGCAGTTATTCAGAGTACCCAGCTTGAAAAGGCCAACATGAATTATCATCAGGCACTGGAAGATATCAAGCAGGTGCAGTCTGAGTTCAGGATTATTCTTGAAAATGTGAGTGATGGTGTAATTATTACTGACACATCAGGTGATGTCAGGTACATTAATCCTTCGGCTGAAGATATTTTTCAGGTGAAGCTTAATGATGAACAGATGGATTTACCGGCATTTCCCGAGATACCCAGGAATGAATCAATCGTCAGTACCATGACTCGCAAGGATGGAAGACAGCTGGTCCTGCAAGTGCACGATGTGATGACTAACTGGGCTGGTGAACAAATGCGGATGATTGTGTGCAAGGATATAACTCGCATCACTGAACTCGAAACAATGGTTGATCATTGAAAGGTACCGATATGACTGATCAATATGATGTGCTTGTTGTAGAAGACAGTCCGACTCAGGCCATGCAGCTCAAAAGACTTTTGCAAAGGCATGGCTACAGTGTTCGCCTTGCAGGCAATGGAGTGCACGCTTTGCGTGAAATCTCGTGTGCAAGGCCGGATATAATCATCAGCGATATAGCCATGCCGGAAATGGATGGCTGTGAATTGAGCCGCTGTATAAAGGATAATCCTGATTTAATGGATATTCCAATTATGCTGGTCACCATCCTGTCTGACCCGCATGATGTAATTAGAGCCTTGCAGTCAGGTGCTGACAACTATCTGGCCAAGCCGTATGATGAAGTTGTTTTGATTGCACGACTTAAGAATATGATTCGCAACCATAACTTAAGAGAAAATGATTCTAAAGAAACTACAAACATAAATATTTTTTTCGACGGCAAAGAACACAAGATTACTGCCAATCGCTTTCAGGTAGTTGATATGCTTATCTCAACTTTTGAATCTGCTATTCAACAGAACCATAAGCTGGTCACCCAGGAGGCTGAGCTCAGAAAGGCAAAAAATGAGGCTGAAGCTGCCAACCAGGCCAAAAGTGAGTTTCTGGCCAATATGAGTCATGAAATCAGAACGCCCATGAATGGCATCATCGGCATGACCGAGTTGTTGATTGATACCCCGCTAACCAAGGATCAGCTCAGGTTTGCCAGAACAATCCAGTCAAGCGGGGAGGCCCTGTTAAGCCTGCTTAACGATATTCTGGACGTATCCAAGATTGAATCGGGCAAGCTTGAACTGGAGAATATTGAGTTTGACCTGCAAGAACTGCTGGATGACTTTACTACCACTATAGCCTTCCGGGCTCATGAAAAAGGGCTGGACTTCATGTATATCCTGGAGCCGGAAGTTCCAATTCTGCTCAAAGGAGATCCGGCAAGACTGACTCAAATTCTGACCAATCTCTGCAGCAATGCGGTTAAGTTTACCTATGAAGGCGAGGTGCTTATCAGGATAACCATTGATGCTTATGATGCTGATGAGGTCAGTTTGCGCTTCAGTGTTCAAGACACAGGAATCGGTATTCCTGAGAACAAACATAAATTGCTGTTTGATAAATTCAGCCAGGTGGATGCCTCCATTACCAGAAAGTATGGTGGAACAGGGCTGGGTCTGGCTATATGCAAACAGCTCGCAGAGATGATGAAAGGAGTCATTGGGTTTAAGAGTGTTGAAGGTCAGGGCAGTGAGTTCTGGTTTACTGCAAAATTTACGCTCCAGGAAGACTGCTCAGAAAATGAAGATAAGCAGGGAAAAGCCTATGAGGGGCGAAGCATACTTGTAGTTGATGACAGTGCTTCCACTCGTAAAATGATTTCTTCAGTCCTTTCTTCCATGGGCATTGAAGTCAAGGAGGCTGAATGTGTGAACAGTGCTGTTGATATGCTGCGCTCCCGCCCAGGACCAAAGGTATTTGATGCAATAATAATTGATATGCAGATGCCATGTATGGACAGTTATGAAATGGTGCGCGTCATTAATGACAGCAAGGATTTTCAGGGTATTTCTCTTGTAGCAATGACAAAAATGAGCAGTAAGTGTAATACAGGCAAGTTTAAGGATATGGGTTTTGCCGGCTATTTGTCCAAACCTGTGCGACGTGACGACCTTGATGATATGCTGCTGAAGCTTTTTTCCCATCAGTCAAAATCTAAAGATGGGTCAATTAAAATGAGTGCACCAAAAGAATTATCCACCTCCTGTCCTGCAGGACTTGCGGGAAATATTCTCCTGGTGGAAGACAATATTGTAAACCAGATGGTGGCTTCAGGTATCTTGAAAAAGCTTGGTTTGACCTGTGATGTGGCCCAGAATGGAGCCCAGGCTTTGTCCATGGTGCGTGAAAAACACTATGATCTCATATTGATGGACGTACAAATGCCGGTCATGGACGGCTTGGAAGCAACGAGAAAGATTCGTGAACAGGAAAGCCTAAGCAATGAGAGTGATGCACAACCATCAAATATGTCAAATGATGATAAGCCACGCTGCATACCCATTATTGCCATGACCGCCGGAGCAATGCAGGATGACAGGGAAAAATGTTTAGAAGCGGGCATGAATGATTATCTGTCTAAACCAGTCAGTCCAGCCGAGCTTTATGGTATTTTAAAAAACTGGATTTAACCGGATTTACCGTAATAGTTCAGCCCATTTTAAGGAAATCAGCAGACATTTTCTCCGGGAACCACTTGAGCATCAATCTGTGCTTTATAAGCTTCTCAGCCAGGGGCACCCGGGACTGAACCTGTGAGTAACTTAAACGCATGAAAACCTGGGTTCCGGCTTTCTCCGGAATGACGGTAAATAGTGAAAACTTGCTTTAACCGTCACCCCGGACTTGATCCGGGGTTCAGTTTTTTTTGAAGTTACTTGCAAGCTCCTCACCCGGGCGACCCGAGACCGAACTTGCGAGTAACTAAAAAATCAGCCTTAACACGTTAGAGATTGCCGCGCTCGAAGACTCGCTCGCAATGACACCTGAACTGTCAGGGATGTAGTTGATCAAAACCTGTCACCCACGATGGAGTCTAAGCGACCGAATCAATCTGTATAATAAAACCATAATGCCCTGATTTTATTACATATACGATTATAGTTATTTGCAAGGGGCTGGCCGGAAATACGCATTAAACATGGCAGGCTGCTGGTTCATGACATGTCTCCTGATTTATGACTCCCCTGGCAACTACTCTCCAACCCATCGTAATTTATATAGATCTTTACGTCTGCTGTGCAAATTCTGAACGCTTCCCTGACGACGCAGCTCCTTAAGAAGATCCAAGTCTACATCAGTGATAAGCGTGGTTTCTGTGTTAGGCGTAGTTTCTGCAGCAATGGCGTCATGGGGGAATGCAAAGTCAGATGGAGTGAAGACTGAGGCCTGAGAATACTGAATGCCCATAGTTTCGACTTTGGGTATATTGCCTACACTTCCGGAGATAACAACATAGCATTCATTTTCTATGGCCCTGGCCTGGGCACAGCGCCGGACTCTCAGATATGCATTTTTGGTATCAGTCCAGAAAGGTACCAGGATAATGTTAACGCCTTTCTCTGCAAGCAGCCTGGCCAGTTCCGGGTACTCGATATCATAGCATATGAGAATTCCTATCCGTCCAATATCTGTATGAAAAACTTTGAGTTTTGTACCGCCGGATAACCCCCATGAACTGTTTTCATCCGGAGTGATGTGCAGCTTGTACTGTGCATCCCACGTTCCGTCCCTGCGACACAGAAAAGATACATTGTACAATCTGTTTTCCCTGTACTCTGGTACAGAGCCGGTGACTATGTTGATGTTATAAGCCAGTGCCATTTCTAATATTTTTTCGCGCATTTCATTTGTATATCCAGCGAGTTTGCGCATGGCTTCGGGCGGGCTTAAATCCTCAAACTGGGCAATGAGAGGTGCATTGAACAACTCAGGAAAAAGAACAATATCAGCTTCGTAGTCAGAAACTGTATCTACAAAAAATTCAACCTGCTGCAGAAATTCTTCAAAAGAATCAAATCTGCGCATCTGCCACTGGACAGTACCCAGCCGAACAACGGTCTTTCTGCCTCCAAAAAGCCTGGTCTTGGCCTCATAATAGATGTTGTTCCATTCTAAGAGAACTGCGTTGCCCTCGGATTGATGGTCTACAGGATAGTAGTTTTTAAGCAGTTTTTTGATGTGGAAATCATTGGAAAGCTGGAACGACAGCACACGATCATAAATTTCCTTGCGTTTGACCCTGTTAATGTATTCCTGAGGGGATATATCGTCTGAATATTGCCGATAGCCAGGAATGCGGCCGCCAACAATTATGCCTCTTAAATTCAGTTGCTCACAGAGTTCTTTGCGGGCATCATAAAGTCTTCTTCCCAGTCTCATGCCCTGATAGTCAGGGTCTACAAATATCTCAATACCGTAGAGGTAGTCGCCATCAGGATCATGGTTTTTTAAAGTGCCGTCGCCGACTACCTGCAGGTAAGTGTGCTTGTCTCCATATTCAGCATAATCAATCATAAGTGTAAGTGCTACAGCTACTGTTCTGCCTTTATCCACAATACATATCTGTCCCTCAGGGAAGCGGTTGATCATACCTTCAATCTGCTCCCTGCTCCAGGGAGCATCTACGTTTTTGTAAACTTTTTGCATGATGGTCTGCACCTGTTCATAGTCTTTAAGGCGCAGGCTGCGCAGGTAAAGTTTATGTTCTGAAATGTTGTTCATATTATTTTTTCTCTTTTTCCAGGCATTCTATTGTTTTTGGTTAGTAAGGTCTAAAGTCTAATGTCCAAAGTCTAAAGTCCAAAGTCCAGTGGCAAAAGTCTAATGTCTAATGCGGGCTGTGCCCGCAACCCAGTTATCTGTTACTTGTTAAGTGTTATCAGGGTAAGGCAGTGAATTCATGCTTTTGTTTTTCAACAATTAACAATTAACAGATAACTGATAACAATTTTTAGCCTTCAGTCTTCAGTCTTCAATCTTATTCCTCCTGCTGAAATAATGCTCCCTGTTAAAGCATCATGATTATAGTTCCGGCTAAAGCCAGAAAAACATTGGCAAATGCGTAAGTGCCGGCATAGCCAAGTGAGGGAATGGGGCTGTTGGCGGCTCTGATTACAGTATTAAGAGCAGGAGTGCTGGTCATGGCTCCAGTGATGGCACCGAGAAGAATTGCTGTATTGAATTTAAGAATATATTTTCCAAACACAAATCCTACAATAACTGGCAGGGTAGTAACCACAATGCCGCTTAGAAACAAAACCGGCCCCACTGTCATGACTGCCTCAACAATGCCCTGGCCAGCCTTAAGTCCTATTCCAGCCATAAAAAATAAAAGTCCGAGTTCCATAAAAAGCCATCTGGCAGCAGGAGGAACTCTACCAAATGTTGGATGAACAGAGCGCAGAAACCCGATAAGTATCCCAGTGATGAGCAACCCGCCTGCAGTTCCAAGGCCGATAGAAAGAGCTCCAACCTTAAATGTAATTTTTCCAATAAAAAGGCCGGCTGCAATGCCAAAGGCAAAGGTCAGAAGGTCAGTCTGAATGATATTTCTCTCCACATGGCCAAGTCTCTTTATAAGCTCTTCAAGCCTGTCCTTGACCCCGGTTAGCCTGACTACATCACCTTTTTCCAGCACTGTTGATTCATCTACAGGCAGTTCAACGTGGGATCGGCTGATTTTAACTACAAAGCTGCCGTACCTGGCAAGATAATGCAGGTCGCCAAGGCTTCTACCAGCTGCATCAGGATGGGTTACCACTACATCATAAGTTTTGATGGGAATACTGAGCAGTTCTCTGTCAAGCACTTCAGGTCCAATCATTTTTTCCATTTTTTCATGTCCCTCAAGAGGACCTAAAACTGAAACCCGGTCTCCTTTTTCCAAAACCGTATCAGCACCAGGTATAAAGCTTTCGTCTTTGCGGATAACTCTTTGAATGACACACCCGGTTTTGGTGGTAAATTTAAGCGCGCGTAAAGGTTTTTCAGCAATTTCATCGGATTGAACCCTGTAGGCTCGAAGCATCTGAGAATGCGAATGTTCAGAACCATCCTCATCTTCAGGGGAAAATCTTTTTTGTCTGGCCAGCTTTGCAGCTTCTTCAGGCAGATTGACTCCAGTCAGAGAAGGGATAAATCTTATGAATAAAAGCAGCCCTATAAGACCGAAAAGATAAGTGATGGCGTAAGCTGAACCTATATCCTGAATTATAATGTCCGCTGCCCTGGTTTCGGACATTCGGGCCAGCCCGCTGTGCACTGCATCCTGGGCAGCTGCCAGGGTAGGAGTGCTGGTCAGCGATCCGGACAGAAGGCCAGCACTGACACCCCTTGAAAAACCCATATATGTTGAAATTCCAAAAGCCAGACCAACAGCTGTAATACTCACAACCATGGCAAGCATAACGTACTTGATTCCATCTTCAAGAAAAACACTGAAAAATCTTGGACCGGCTTGTAAACCCACAGAGTAAATAAACAGGATAAAACCAATTTCCAGAGTGTTGGCCGGAAGTTCAAAGCCAAAGTGTCCAAAAAAAAGGCCTGCCAGAAGCACTCCAGTTGTGGAGCCAAGTTCAAATCCCCTGATTTTGATATTGCCAATGAGATAGCCGAATCCAAGGACTATAAAAAACAATAGTTCCGGGACATCTCTTATGAGTCCAATAATATCTATTTCCATTAAATTATCTCAGTTCATTTAGATCATTCATCTGATGTGGCGAACTTAGTTACTTAGAAGCTCCTCCCCCGGGCGGCCCGGGACCGAACGTGTGAGTAACTTATACCACTCGTTCCCAGGCTCCAGCCTGGGGACGTCTTACTCTTGCGGCTCCAGCCGCTTCTTTGAAATGTGGCTTAAGCCACAAAAAAAGAGGTAATAGCCTTAACGCGAGATTGCTTCGCTTCACTCGCAACAAGGATTGCCGCGCTCGCCCCAGTTGAATGGCTGCGCCTACACTGCGTGTATTCAACGGGATAAAAAGACTCGCTCGCAATGACACATGAGGTGTTACAGATGTAGTTGCTCAAAATTTGTCACCCACTAAGGAGTCTAAGCGACCGATGCAATATGTATGGTAAAAACGTAATGCCCTGATTTTATTGCATATACGATTGTAGTTACTTAGAAGCGCTTCACCCGGCGGACCGGGACCGAACGTGTGAGTAACTGTCTTTAAAGTGGAGCCTGCATCCTGCAGGCTATTTAATTCCAGGCGGCTGGAAGCTGCCTCCACCTTGAAGAACAGTCCCATATTTGGAAATTGGGACAGTCCCCGCGAGGTACTATAAAACAGATTGATACTCCATTGGTTCCTGGAAGAAATTTGCTTCAATGAAAAAATTTACACAGCGAGGGACAGTCCCTGTGCCAGGCGCAAAGCTCCCATCTTTGACGGAACTTTTCTGGCAAATGTGCATCAATCATAAGCAAAAATCGTGAAAATGTGAAAAATATAACCGTCTGATTTTATTAGCAAAACGATTCCAGTTACTTGTAAGCTCTTCACCCGGGCGGCCTGGGACCGAAGCTGTGAGTAACTTGAAATATTCTTAGCGCGAGATTGCTTTGCTTCGATCGCAACAAGCATTGCCGCGCTCGCCCCAGTTGAATGGCTGCGCCTACACTGCGTGTATTCAACGGGATAAAAAGACTCGCTCGCAATGACACCTGAGCTGTCAGGGATGTAGTTGCTGAAAACCTGTCACCCACGAGGGAGCCTAAGCGACCGAAGCTAACTGCAAAGTAAGGCCGTAATGCTTTGAATCAGCAGCCAGGATTAAGCAAGTTACTTGTAATGTCTAAGCTGGAGCGAGAGATCGTTTTCAAGGGAGGTAAAAATAAACCCAAGAGCCTGGTTCAGTCCATTGACAAGACTTTGGACGCTTTTGTTTTCTATAGGTTTTCTGAGAGTGTATGTTTTATTGAAGACTATTTCATAATCCATGTCAAGATCCTTTAAAAGCAAAAATTCTATCTGTATGAAAGCATGGTAATTTTGACTGTCCTGGAAGTCTCCATAAATGGATACTATGTTTCCTTCAAGGATAAAGTCAGCAGGCATGTGGCTGGCTGGGCTGATTATATTGTTGAACAGCTGTTTCTTGCTGAGCCATGTACGTAAACTCTGAGTGATCATGGGGCCGGGAGGGATGAAGTACTGATTGTAAAAATCGCTTTGTATTTTATTCCCATCAGTTCGGTAAACAATTTCCTTGCCCATATAACCTGGAGACACTGACAATTCTCTTACACTTAAAGTGGCCGGAATCTTTATAGTGCTTAGAGTCTCATGTTTGGGCACCTCGAGAACGAAGTGGTTTCTTTCTATGGGAGGCTTCTTAGGTGCGCATGACAAGATGGTCAAGGCCGAAATAATTAAAATAAGAACATAATTCATTTGTTTCATTTGAGATCACTTTCCAATGGTTTATCGCCAAATAGCAGGAATGAGGGGTATCTTTTGGCATCAGAACTCAGTTCCATGAGGTTGCTGCTTGTTATCTGCATATCCCTCATAATGGATTCAATTCTTTCGTTCTGGCTGCGCATCAGAGAGTACGTGTTTCTTGTCAGGGCATTAAATCCGGCTGTACTCTCACGGACTGAGTCCGCAGCCTTATGCATGTTCTGAATGGTGGCCGGAAGTGCTTCAGAAGCTTTTTGGACATTTGCGATAATCTCAGCAAAATTGTCAGGAGAAAAAGTTTCATGTTTTGCAAAACTATCAAAACTTTTCCTGACATCTTTAATTAATCCTTCTGTCTCAGCCAGCATGGAATATATGCTGATGTCCTGCAGGGAAGTTTTTTCCGGACCCAGCAGGGCGGAAACCCTTCTGTTGCTTTCTCGCAATTCCTGCAGAAAAAGTGCAGTTTGTTCTGTAAGATCATGGATGTTTAAAGAAGAAACTGTATCATTCAGATTGACAATCAGGTTGTCCAAATGTCCAAGAGTCTTCTGGAACTCCAACTTTTCTAATTTGGCCATGGTATTACTTAAAGATTCAAACGTTTCCTCCAGTCTGGTAAATGTGCCGGGCGCTGAGGGCACATAAGGGTATTCAGGTGTCCAGTCTATAGGCAGGGGGGGATGTCTGGCAGGATCCATATAATCCATTTCAATATAGGCTGATCCTGTAATCCCCATGGGTAGCATACGTATCCTCAAACCTTCCAGAACTTCTTGCGCCAGGAATTGTTGGAACTCTTCAGGTGTAATGTCACCAAAAGATTTAAGGGAAAGGCTGATTTCCAGGAGTACATACCTTTGTTGAGCGTCATGGGCCTCTGGATACTTTATGTTTACAAAGCTTACCTGCTGAACATTCCCGATTTGAACACCGCGCATCTTTACCTGTGAGCCTATATCGATGCCCTGTATTGATTCATCAACATAAGTTTCAATAACAACATGTACCCGCCACAAAGCTCCTGCGCCAAGTATTATCAAAGCAGCAAAGATCAGGATAATTCCGATGCTGACAAAAATGCCTATGGTATAGTAGTTGGGTCCTGTCCGCATGATAATTTTCTCAAAAGGTGTTTAGAGTTGGTAAGGTCCAAGGTCCAAGGTCCAAGGTCGAAAGTCCAAAGTCTAAGATTCACGGTCTAAAGTCCATTACTCAGCTTCCTGAACCTTCAGCCTTCAGCCTTCAGCCTTCAGACCTTAGCCATCATCGTTGGGCATGGTTCTATTCAAAAAAGAGCGCACCCAGGGATCAGCTGAGTTCAGCCTGAGATCTTCAGGAGATCCCTGGTCGGCGATAGTTTTCCTTTTTTTGTCGAGAATGATCATTCTGTCGGCCACTTTGAAAATACTGCTCAGCTCATGCGTGACAATGACAAACGTTACATTCAGGCTGTGAGCAAGTTGCAGAATCAACTCATCAAGCTCAAGCGAGGTGATGGGATCAAGCCCGGCAGAAGGTTCATCCAGAAAAAGCATTGAAGGATCAAGGGCCATGGCTCTTGCAATTGCTGCTCTTTTCTGCATTCCACCGCTTAGTTCAGAAGGCATGTGGTTTTCATATCCATGAAGTCCCACGAGGAACAGTTTAATCCTGCTCACAAGGTTCATGGCAGTTAAAGAAAGATCCGTAAACTCTTCTAAGGGAAGCCGGACATTTTCCAGCAATGTCATGGAACCGAACAAAGCCCCGCTTTGGTAGCTGATGCCGATATCCTGCATAATGTTCATTTTCTCTGATTCATCAGCTCTGGTCAAGTCCTTCTGGTTAATGAGTATCTGACCATGTACTGGCTTGTATAATCCCATCATATGCTTAAGCAGAGTACTTTTACCACTGCCTGATCCCCCAAGAATTACAAATATTTCACCAGAATAAATATCAAAGTTGAGGTTATCCATGATGATCTCGCCGGCAAAGCCCATACCGAGATTTTTTACTTGTATAACAGCATGTTTATGTTCAGACATAGGGGGTCTTGGAGTTACAAGGGTTAGCTTGAGAGTTAAGTGTTATCAATTATTTTTATATACCGAGCAGAAAAAATACAACAGCAAAGATTCCGTCTGCTACAGCAATGAGTACAATCCCACTGACAACAGCACTTGTGGTTGACAATCCTACAGCCTTGGCGCCGGTTGTTGTCTGCAGCCCGCGTACGCACCCTATCCAGGCCACAAGCAGACTGAACACAACTGCCTTGAACATGCCTCCTGCAAAGTCAGCCATGGTCAGGGACATGGTAATCTGATTAATATAGGTAATAAGTGGAAATCCAAGAGAAAGCATGACTATTGCACCGCCAATCAGGCTGAACAGAATAAAAAACATGGTCAGAAAAGGCATGATGATCATGGTAGCAAGCATGCGCGGCACCACCAGAAATTTGATGGGACTTAAGCCCATGGTGGTAAGAGCGTTAATTTCTTCATTGATTTTCATGGTTCCGATTTCAGCTGCAAAGGAAGATCCTGTTCTGCCTGCAAGGATAATGGCGGTCACCAATGGTCCGAGCTCTCTGACCATGGATAAGCCAAGCAGTCTGGCCACAAATATTTCAGCTCCAAACATCCTCAAGGGCATGGCGGACTGGAAGGAAATGATGAGCCCCATAAGAAAACCAATGAGGACTATGATAAAAACTGCCCTGGCTCCAACATTTTCAATGTGAACCATGACATCTTTCCAGCGGATGGTATGAGGCTTTACAGCACAATATGCAAAAGCTGAAACAAACTGACCAAGAAAGATAAAAAAAGCTTTAATGTCCAACCCGAGCTTGTGGGTGGCCCTGCCCATTTCCTCAAAGATGGATTTTTTGGCTGGTTCCGGCTTGTCCTGGCAGTCAAAGCATGACAATTGATGATGAAGGGCCTCAAAATCGCTGCGCAAACCTATAATTTCAGCCTGCCCCCCTTCAGCCTGAACGGAACGGATGGACTGCAGTAGAAAGGCCTGCCCGCTTATATCAATATAATCAAGATTGTGGGCATCTATGGTCAGATTGTTTCCAGATATCCCCTTAAGCTTATTGTCCATATTCTGCCATAACTTACCCACAGTCCTGTTATTCAGACTTCCGTTCAGGCGTAAAACCAGATCGTTGCCAGATGAATCAAAGGACCATTGCAATTTTTTTTCGGGTGAAGATTTGGCTGGATTTAAATGTTCTGTTGTCATGTTTGGAATTGAGAAATAGCGTTATGCAGCATTTGAATCTGTGTAACAGTTTAGCCATTCGCATGTGGCACGGCTTCCTGCCCGGAGGCATACAGCCCGGAGGGGGACTGGCTCTCCCAGCCCTTGTTTTATTAAGAAGCGCTATCTGCAAACAATAACTTATCTTGATGTGAAAAGTAAAGCCATAGCCATGAGTGTATTTTTTTTGGATATCAGGCTGAAGCACGGTGATCTGGAATATGCCTCTCAGCATGGTTCATTGTTGCAGGAAATGCAACACTACAGCGAAATTGTATTTAAGCTGGAAGGGGACTGGCTTTTTTGCCTGAGTATAGTCCAGTTGATTTATGGCTTGAGGTCGGCAAAAGTGCCTGTCCTCTGCTTTCCTTCTAAGTAACTAAAACCAAATTATCAACAAAATCAGATGGTTATAATTTTCATATTTTTACGATTTTTGCTTATGATTGATGCACATTTGCCAGAAAAGTTCCGTCAAAGATGGGAACTTTGCACCTGGCACTGGGACTGTCCCTCGCTGTGTAAATTTTGTCATCAAAGAAAATCTCTTCCAGGAACCAATGCAGCATCAATCTTTTTTAAAGTACCTCGCGGGGACTGTCCCAATTTCCAGAAAAGTGACAGACTCGTAAAGTTACTCACAGATTCGGTCCCGGGCCGCCCGGGTGAGGAGCTTAAAAAGGGCTACAGCTACCAGGAAATTATATCATTTTCATCCTTTTTGATGGCATACGTGGTCCAGTTCACCTCTGGCCAGTTTTTCCCAGTCCTTTAGTCTGTCAGTGAGTTGCAGGGTTTTGAGATAGTCAAAACTGTAGTCGGGCAGGTTGTAGTTTGGGTTAAAGACATTGTATCTTCTTTCAAGGATGTTGGAAACATGAGTGGTGGTGAGGGCTCGCATGCCTGACTGAGCAAGACATGGCTGATGATGAAAGGTGACTGCCTCCACAATATCATCTGGAAAACCCCACACTCCGAGCAGGTATCCGCCCACTTCGGCATGGCTGGTACCAAGAATCTGTATTTCAGCTGTGCGAACTGTCAGCCCCTTATTTCTGATTTTTTCCAGGATGGCATTGTATTCCTCAGGCAGTTGACTGGCCAGGACCAGCTTTCCTATGTCATGAAAGAGGCCTGCAAAATAACAGTCTTCAGCGCTTTCTCTTGACATACCCTCCAGTACAGCGAGTTTCTGAGCAAGATTTGCCGAACCTAAACAGTGTTCCCATAATTTTTTCAGGGAAAATCCAGGCACATTGGAAAGGTCATAAAGGCTGAAGATATGTACGGAAAGAATCAATGACCTGATAATATTTATTCCAAGCAGGGTCACAGCCTGTTCTAAGCTGGCAATATGGCGACAAAATCCAAAGAATGAAGAATTGACCAGTTTAAGAAGCTTGGCACTCATGCCAATATCCATGGCAATAATGCGGCTTACAGCTTTAATATCCGGATCACTTTTTCTGAGCTCTTCAGTCAGCTGATGATAGAGTTCAGGCAAGGCAGGCAGAGTGTCTAAGCTGGAAATAACTGCTTTTACAGGATGTCCATTGATGTGTTTTCTTACTTTGATGGCCCTCTGGATGGCTGACTTGATGGTCTCGGCCGAACTTGGTTTGGAAATATACTGATGTGCGGGCAGTACAGCCTGATAAACCACATCCAGATCAGAGTGCCCGGACAGAACCATGCGTATTGTTTCCGGCCAGAGTTTCATGACTTTTGTCAAAAGTTCGCCTCCGTGCATGCCCGGCATTCTCATGTCAGTGACGATCACGTCCACATTTTGCGCAGACATGATTTGCAGAGCCTGGTCACCGCTTGTGGCAAAGTGCATATCCCATTCGCCCCGCATGTTTCGGAGCATTCTTCTGATGCCGTTTAAAACATTTATTTCATCGTCTACGAAAAGTATTGTTGTCATTGACCTTTCTCTTCCTTGTGGTTGGTGGGTAAAAGCACGGTAAAAGTGGTTCCTTTTTGAGGTGTGGATTGAAAGCTGATCTTTCCCTGGTGCTTGTCTACAACAATGGAATAGGCCAGTGCCAATCCCTGTCCGGTGCCCATGCCTACAGGCTTGGTGGTGAAGAACTGTTCGAATATCCGATCCTGGATTTCATGGGGAATCCCAGTCCCGGTATCTGTAAAGTCTATTCTGGCGTGTCCTTCACTGATAGAAACATGGATGTGAATCAGCCCCTTTTTTCCGGTGGAGCCTACCTTTTTCTTGATTGAATAGGCTGCATTGACAATCAGGTTTAGAAAAACCTGGTTTAAATCATTAGGATATCCATGGACTATGGGCGATGCAGACTGACAAGTGATTTTTGTTTCAGCCACGTACTTCCATTCGTTGCGTGAGATGGCCAGAGTGTTTTCAATAGCATCCTTAAGATCAATACTGGTCATGTCGTTTCTTTCACCGGGATGGGAAAATCTTTTCATGGCTCGGACAATATTGCTGATATGATCAATGCCTTGCAAGGATTGGTCGATGCTGGAGGGCACCTCTGACTGAAGGAATGAATAGTCAGCCTGTTCAAGCATTTGCTCAAACTCATGCTTAGAGAAAAATGTAGACTGTTCATCATATCTTGCCCTGCATTTGTCCACAAGGTTGAGCAAATCATGAAAGGCGTCTTTTAAAAAACGGATATTGTCTCCAACGTACTGTGCAGGAGTGTTGATTTCGTGGGCGATGCCGGCAGCGAGAGAGCCCACTGCTTTCATTTTCTGGGCATGGGTCAGTTGCATTTCCAATTCCTTATGTTCAGAGATGTCATGAAAAGTAAGAATGATTGTTTTTTCAGAATTCAGACCGCTGCTGAATGCGCTGCAAAGCACTGGAATTTTGGTGCCGCGGATTGTTTTCAGGGAGCGTTCCTCGTTAAAGTAGGGCATTTTTTGAACAATAGAGGCAAAGGAAACGTTCTGGTCAGGAAAAAGTGCAGACATAACATCATCAATGGCAGCCCCGATTATTTTCTGGTTTGGGCAGCAGGCCAGTGCCTCAGCGTTTGCCCTGGTGATAACCCCGGAATCTCTGTCCAACACCATCATGCCTACTTTCAAGGCTTTAAGGACCTGTGAAAGGGCACGTTCGTTTTCAGCGAGAGACAGGGTTGTTTGTTTCTGTTTTGTTATATCCAGGCCTATGGCAAGGTAATAATTCAAGTGCCCCTGGTCATCAAACAGTGCCCGGTCTGTCCATGCCATCCATTTCAAATCTCCACTTTCATTTGTTACACGATGCTCATAAGAGTTGAAGGGATGTTCCACGCTAAGCTGCTGAAAATTTTTTCTGGCAGCTTCTCTTTCAGTCTCAGGCACAAAGTCCAGCCATCTGGCACCAAGAAGAGCTTCAGGGGTGCTGTTAAAAAAATCAGCATAAGCCTTGTTGACATAGGTTAGAGTGCTGTCCGAAGTAAAGGTACAGATCATGCTGGGCATATCCTCGGAAAGTTTTCGGAATTTTTCCTCGGATTGTCTGAGCCGGTTTACCGCTCTTTTTCTCTGCTTAAGAGTTTTAACTTCTATCTTTTTCAGACGCAGAGCCAGATCCATCTGGGCAATGAGGTGGTACTCCTCAAAAGGCTTGCGGAGATAGCCGTAAGGTCGGGCCCTTGCTGCCCTGCGCATGATGTCTTCACTGTATTCCGAGGTCAGAAACAATACCGGAATGTCCCAGTTGTTGCGGATGATGGATGCAGCTCTGATGCCGTCCATCTCCCCGCTGAGGTTGATGTCCATGAGTACGAGATCAGGAAATTTTTCAGGAATACTCTCTATAGCCTTTTCGGCAAAGGCCACGCAGTCGGTGACTTCATAGCTGTTTCTGAGCAGGAACTTTTGTATCAGCCCGGATATGGTCCTGGAATCTTCAACGATAAGCACTTTGGACATGTCTGGCTCCTTTTCAGCGATTTAGATATGGGAATGTGGACAGTATATAGTAGCCATAATTATGATGACAAGTTTAATTTAGAAAAGGACTGAATTTTTTTTTAAGCTTGTTATTTGTCTACTTTTTGAGTAACTTGTTACAGATTGTAATCGTATACATTAGTAACTTACCGTTTCAACCCTGTAGAAAAAAACAAGAAATTGATTTAACCTTGAAAGAGCAATGATGCCCAAGATCCTTATTTTTCAGCCTTCAGTCTGAAAAGTAAGGTTATCGTCCAAACTCAACTATTCTTGTTTAAACTGGGTTGTGGGCACAGCCCGCATTAGACTCAATTTTTTAAATTTTGTGCCAAGAGTTGTGCAGCTTTTTGCTGGAGTAACCCATGAATGACTATAAAATCCTGTTTGTTGATGATGATTTGAATATTTTGCAAGGCTTTAAAAGGACCTTGCGCAAGAAGTTTTGTGTGGACACAGCAAGCGGTCCTGTGGAGGGCATGAAGGCCATTAATGAAAAAGGGCCTTACGCAGTTGTGGTGGCTGATTTGAAAATGCCCGAAATGAATGGGGTTGAATTTCTTTCCAGGGTCAGAAATCTATTTCCGGACAGTGTAAGAATAATGCTTACCGGGCAGGCCGATTTAATCTCAGCAGTGGAGGCTATCAATGCCGGCAATGTGTTCAGGTTTTTGACCAAGCCATGTTACCCGGTGAATCTGGAGAGGGCCTTAAATGACGGCATTAAACAGTATCGACTGATCAGAGCAGAAAAAGAGATTTTGGAAGATACGGTAAGGGGAATTACCCAGGTTTTGACGGATATTTTGGGATCAACCAATGAACTGGCCATGGGCAGGGCTACAAGAATCAAGCATCTTGTCCGGGATACTGCAGCAAGACTTGGAGAAACTGATGTCTGGTTTTATGAAACAGGGGCCCTGCTTTCTCAGGTGGGCTGCATTACCTTGCCTCCCTCTGTACTGGAGAAACTAAAAACAGGGGAGAGGCTGCAAAGCCAGGAGATAGTACTTTTTGCCAGGCATCCTGAAAGCGGTTCCAGAATGATCAGTATGATTCCCCGTCTGGAAAATCTGGCCAGTATGATCGCTTACCAGGAAAAGCTGTATGATGGACGGGGAGTACCTCTGGATGAGGTTGAGGGTAAAGATATCCCTCTTGGATCCAGGATTCTTAAGCTGATTCTGGATTATGATCTGTTAATGTCGAGAGGTTATGATGTCCGGGGAGCCATGGAAAAGATTTTGATTAGAAAGGGGCGCTATGATCCTGATGTGATCAGAGCATTCGTGGAAGTGCTTCAGACTCAGGAACAATACGAGCACAAACAGATCAGACTGGCCGAACTTACTCCTTATATGGTGATTACTGAAGAGATCAGGTCACTTAGCGGCAGACTGCTGTTACAGAAAGGCAGTGAACTTAGCCCCAGCCAGATTGAAAAGCTGGTCAGTCTGGATAAAAGCCTTGGGGTAAAGCATCCCATATCAGTGCTTATTCCGCCCCAGGCTTTGAGGAAAGGCTGAGGTATTGTTGTGAAATCATTGTTTTGTAGTAATCTTTGAGTGACAATGGCTAATCAAGGTGCAGGGAAAATACCATGAAAGAAAGTACAGAGCAAAGGAAATGCCCTGATTGCGGCAAATCCAATTTGATAACGGGAAAAATGGGAGTCTCCAAACATACTTTTATTCCCCAAGGTCGTATTATGATGCTGGGTTATCCGGTGAAGGCTTTTGTCTGCTTAGACTGCGGCTTTCAGGGCAATTATCTCGAGGAAGCTAGCCTGAGTGACCTGAGACGCAGACGAGTTGATCCGCAGTAGATATTCATCGTGTACTCTCAATAAGTTAAACCCGGCAGGGTAGTTGAAAGGAAATATATGAAAACTCAAAGTAAACAAAGTGGTAACGTTTTCAGAGTATTTGTTTTGGTTACTTTCTGCATGCTTTTATTGGCCTGTGCAGCGAGAGAGCCGGGGATGGTCCGAGACCTTAAGATGCTGCCTCAGGATGCTGCTGAGTTTGTTACGGATGAGCAGACTCTGCTCATTTCAGAGGATGGGCAAATGGAAATGTATCAGGACTTTCTGATGAAATTTTATTCTCCCTGGCACAGAAATAATCCCAAATTTGATGCGGAACAGGTTTTCTGGGGGCTGAACAGGTTCAAGTCCCGAACGATTTATGGAGAAAACAATCTACCACTGCCTGACGGATGGCTGGCAGAGATGAAGAGAACATCGGACATAGATAATTATCCATCAATGCATCTTCGAGCTATAACAACCTCCAATGCTTCAATGCGTGTTCTTCCAACTCATCGGCCTCTTTTTTACAATCCATCACAGCCTGGAGAAGGATTTCCCTTTGATTACCTGCAAAACTCCCTGGTTCCTGCAGGGACTCCTGTTTTGATCACTCATATGAGTCAGGACAACCAGTGGGTTCTTGCTGAGACTGACTATGCTGCAGGGTGGATGAGGTGGACAGAAATTGCCACAGTGGATCAAGACTTTATGCAGATTTATGAGAACGGTTCATTGGCTGGATTTACAGTTGATGAAACTTCTGTATTGACTGACAAAGGAATGTTCCTGTTTGAGGGCAGGGTTGGGATGAGTCTTCCACTAAAATCTGAAACAGTATTAAGCGCATTTTATGACGTATTTGCGCCAGTGCGCGATAAAAATGGAGATGCGCACTTAGTCACGGTCAGGATAGGAAAGGATAAGATGAGCGTTATGCCGTTTCAGCCTACTCAAAATAAAATGGCATCATTACTTAACGCCATGATGGGGCAGAAATATGGCTGGGGAGGACTTTATGAAAACAGAGACTGTTCTGCCTTGCTCAAAGACTTGTTTTCGGGTTTCGGTATTTTTTTGCCGAGAAACTCAAGACAACAGGCTCAAGCAGGTTATTTTATTCCCATGCAGGGGATTTCAGCACAGGCAAAAATGGATCTTATTTCTGAGCATGGCAGGCCATGGCTGACAATTTTATATATGCCCGGACACGTAATGCTATATATAGGACATGATGCAGTACTTGATGAGCCGGTTATTTATCATTCCATGTGGGGACTGCGTACCTGGAGGCCTTTTAGTGCTAACCATGGCCGGTGGATTATCGGCAGGACTGTAATTACCAGCCTGCAGCCCGGAAAGGAAATGCGAGACATTGCCAGGCCTGAGGGGCTTCTTTTAGAAAGGATTACAGGCATGGTTCTGGTGGCATACTGAGTATGTTTTTTGTATTTAATTTTAAAATGATAGTTTTGGGTAGCAATTCACCATGCACAATTAGGTGCCCATCATAGTGTCTTATTGACAAACAAGCCCAGCATTTCTTCAATTGATTCAGCCAGTTTGAGCATTTCATCGGCTGGAATTTTTCTGATCACCCTTTCTCCTTCCGAATCCAGAACTTTGACCTGCATACCATCTCCATCTCGAAGGACCTGAAACTCCAGCTTTATGCCCATAGAGTCCATGTATTCTTTAACCGAGTTGGTCGCACTGACAAGTTTGTCATGTTCAAGTTTCGATAATTCAGTATTATCAGCTATTTTTGGAGAAAGGTCAGCCTGATTAGCAGGTATTCTTGGAGGAAGGTCAGCCTGGGCAGACTTCCGGTGGCTTATCTGTACTTCCTGTCTGTTGTATGTTGTGGACAGAAAGTTATCAACTGCTTGAGGTGATTCTGTCAGGTTCATGTCAATACCGCCTTGTTTAATGTTAATAGTATCTTACCGTTTCAATCCAGTAGAAAAAATGAAAGTTTTTTTACCTTGAAAGAGCAATGATGCTCAGGTTACTTAATTCTTCAGCCTTCAGCCTTCAGCCTTCAGCCTGAAAAGTACGGTAAACGGCCCGGCTTAACGATCCCTGTTTAAATTGGGTTGTGGGCACAGCCTGTACTAAAAGAGATTTAGCCTTCATATAACATATCGGGAATAGCTTAATAAACTTTAGGGCAGGGAGTAAAAAATTGATGGGAAAAGTATCACTTTCATGACTGAAAGATAAGCCTTGGTTCCCGTACCTTTGTGAAGTGGTTTCAGAGATGAGTACTACAGCAGGCCCTGTTCCCAGTTCCAAAGTCCAGGTCTTTGTTTGAGCTGCATTTTTTTGGGCAGAGTTTCTTTGAGGTGCAGAAAAAGACAGCATCCTGATTTGCGCAGGGTGGTATCATGTTGCCTGAGGTTAATTTCCCAGTTGGGAAAGGTGTAATAGTTTTCATCGTGTTGTGCTGTCCAGAAGGTTTCTTTTTTGGGACTTTCAAAAAATGCTACGGGCCTGGCTTCCTGAGCAAAAGTTCTGGAAATGCAAACAGGCCACAACCCCTGAATTATCACCCCTGTTGGAAGGGGGGAAGAGGTCATGAGCCGGGTCATGTCACTTTCAGCAAGCTCAGGGCTTAGCACGATTCCCTTAAAACCCATATCTTTTAACACCCTGATGTGAGCTGAGTTGGCAATATTGCAGAAAGGTCCAGCCCAAAGATTTAGTCTGGCTGAAGTATTAAACAGAGCATTTTGCCAGGGAGAACCGAGAACAAAATTTACAGCTCCTTTTTTCTGCAAAAAACTTGTCAGTTCAATCCATTCCTTTTCAACCCCAGGCCAGATCACAGGTGGAAGGAAGTACCAGTTTTTTTTGAATGGTCCAAGCTTGGATCTAATGGCAGGATCCAGGCTGAGCTGGATGCCTGCTTCTTTTCGCTCTCTTGGAGGAAATCTGAAGACATCAATATTTTTCAATTGATTTCTAATGACAGCAGGTTTTGGATTTTGATACTGAAAAGACACTTGAATTTTTTCAGGCCCAATAGCATCCAGCTGATTTTCCATCTCCCTGATCATTGTCATAAGCTCTTTTTCCTGGCGATCCACCAGGAATACAGGAGATCCGTGGCGTGTTCCTGGAGGAAGATTGAATTTTCCTTTGGAAGGAACAGGCTTTCTTATCTTTACTGTTTTATGTCCAGATTGACCCTCATAGCCTATGCGAACCAGGTCTCCAGGCTGCAATTGTGACCAGGGAGTAAAGAAAATGTTTTTGTCGGAACCTTTTGTTTTGCCCATATATTGACCTGAGGCAGGTTCATTTTTTGGGTCTATGGGGTTGAATGGTCTTTGGGGCAGAAAGTTATAGTGAGTAAATTTTCTGCTCAGAGCCATATTCAGCAGTCCTATGGCTTGTTTACGGGCTCTGGGATCGTCAGGATTGTCTCTGATAATCTGATATGCTTTGGTAGTATAAAATACATAGTGAGGCCCTTTTTTACGTCCCTCAATTTTCCAGGCCCGCAGCTGGGGAATATCCAGCAGGGTTTTCGCCAGGATATCAAGTCCTAAATCCTGACAGGAAAAATAAGTGCCCTTGGAGCCTTTATAAGTATAGGAACGTCTGCAGGGCTGAACACACCGTCCTCGAAGACCGCTTTTGCCCCCAAGGTAACTGCTCCAGTAACAGCGTCCTGATATGGCGTAACAAAGTGCACCGTGAACGAATACTTCCAGATCAATATTTGAAAGTGATGCCAAGTGTTTTATTTCATCAATATTCAGCTCTCTTGGCAGGACCACTCTTTTGATATTAAGACTTTTAAGCTGGTCCAGGGCTGACAGACAATGGAAATTGCTCAGGGTTGACAGATGCAGTTCAGACTTAATACCCACCTGTTGAGCAATATCAACGAGTCCGAGATCAGAAAAAATAATGGCATCAGGCTGAACCTGCTTCTCAAGCCTCTGTAAAAGCCTGCCGGTTTTATCTAATTCATCATGTTTGATAAGTGTATTCAGGGCCACATAAACCCTGCAATTTTTCCTTTTTGCAAGAGATGTCAAAGAGCTCAGCTCTGCGATGGAAAAATTGTCTGCCTCCATCCTGGCTGAAAGGTGTTTGAGACCGCAATATACAGCGTCTGCTCCGGCTGATAGAGCAGCAAGAAAGGAAAGCCTGCTACCAGCAGGGGCCAAAATTTCCGGCTTTATCATTACACAATACCTTTTAGTAACTTACCGTTTCAATCTTTTAGAAAAAAACAAGAAATGTATCTGTTTAGCGCTTACAAGTAACTAAAATCAAATTATTAATAAATTCAAAGCATTATGGTTTTACCTTACAGATTGCTTCGGTCGCTTAGGCTCCCTCGTGGGTGACAGGTTTTCAGCAACCATATCCCTGACACCTCAGGTGTCATTGCGAGCGAGTCTTCGAGCGCGGCAATCTCTAACGTGTTAAGGCTATTACTTCTTTTTTTGTGGCTTAAGCCACATTTCAAAGAAGCGGCTGGAGCCGCAATAACAAGACGTCCCCAGGCTGGAGCCTGGGAACGAGTGGTGTAAGTTACTCACACGTTCGGTCCCGGGCCGCCCAGGTGAGGAGCCTACAAGTAACTACAATCTTTTTGCCAATAAAATCAGATGTTTACAGTTTTCATATTTTGACGATTTTTGCTCATGATTGATGCACATTTGCCAGAAAAGTTCCGTCAAAGATGAGAGCTTTACGCCTGGCACAGGGACTGTCCCAATTTCCAGAAAAGTGACAGACTCTTAAAGTTACTCGCAGGTTCGGTCCTGTTCCGCCCAGGTGAGGAGCTTTTAAGGAAAGCAGTGGACAGGTACTCCGTAACCCACTTGAGCATCAATTTGTGCTCAAAATGACTCATTTTTGGGACAAGTGGGCCCCGGAAGAGCCAGTCCCCCTCCGGGCTGCATGCCTCCGGGCAGGAAGCCATGCCACATGCAAAGCGCTAAACAGATACCTAGAAATATGTTTAATCTTGAAAGAGCAATGATGCCCAAGATCTTTATTCTTCAACCTTCAGCCTTCAACCTTCAGCCTTCAGCCTTCAACCTTCAGTCTTCAGCCTGAAAAGTAAGGGTATCGCCCAAACTTAACTATTCTTGTTTAAATTGGGTTGTGGGCACATCCCGCATTAGTTCTTGTATTTGTTAAAATTTTAATTGTAGTTATTTAGTGTAAAAAAAGCAATTTATTTTCTCATAGTTTTTTGGCCTGCTGAGTTGTAACAGGGGGGCGTCATTTTATGGATTGTCCACTTACCCTCTGGACAGTCAAAAGTTCTTGTGCAACCCCTTGGATGTATTGCCACTTTACAATCTTTAGATATCCAGACGTTTCCAACGCCTAACCATTTGAAATCATAATGTTTTTTTCTTCAACTAATAACAATTAACTGATAACTATTAACTCTCAAGTTACCCTGAAAAAACCATTTTACTGATTGAGATAAGGCTTTGCAGCCAACCTGGCGTATATAGCCGCAACGCATAGTAAAGCACCCGCTGCCAGGTGTATCCAGATTATGGAAGTGGTGGCCAGGGGGCTGAAGAAAACATCAGGTAAGTTTTTGGCAGCCCTTAAAAAGCCTGTGATAATTATAGCCAAAAACAGACCTGCCCTTATGAATCCGTTCATGGTTAGACTTACACCTTGCTTTCTATCTTTTATAAATATGGCTGACCATTTTAACACAATAAAGAGCAAAACTGCTGCCGCGATATAGTGTAGATAATGGTTGAAGTGATAATCAGCTGTCCAGGCCATCCCAGGAATATCAGCAATATAATAGCGTTTAAATAAAGGCATCTGAGCCAGTCCCGACAAAATAAGCAGGCCAATGGATATTTTAAAAACATGCACTTCCCAGCGCTTGGCAATGTGGTTGACTTTGTTTTTCATGTTTACTCCGTATCTATTTTTGCATCTTTATCAGCTTTATGACTCAGCAGGCCAGCAGCAAGACCGGCCAGAGGCGCACCAACCAGGGCTGCAGTAAGATATTCCGACTTGCTCATGGTGTTTTCAACAGGTTTAAGATGGGGCTTACCTGGCCCGGTAGTTATGTTTTCATTTAAAACATTGAAAGGAACTGGTGAAACATAAAAAGTATTGGTTCCGCCGTTTTCCTGGTCACCATATATGTATCCTTGAATATCATCAGCCAACTCTCTGGCCTGAGCCAGTATTTTGTCCCTGGGACCAATGGTCTGCAGCTGCATGGGGCACGCTTCTATGCAGGCAGGCAGTTCCCCTTCTGCCAGTTTCTGGTAACAGCGGTCGCATTTGTACATGACGCCGTTGCCGGCAAATCTTGGCATGAGATCAAGATACAGACCTACACCAGTCTGGCGTTGCGGGATCAACCATGGGCAAACGTCTTTACACTTTCCTCCACCAAGGCAGATCCTGTCGTTAATTCTGACTGTTCCACTGACTTCCCGTACTGCTGCTCCCCAGGGACACAAATTGGCGCATGGAGGGTTCTGGCAGTGCAGACATCTCCTGGGAATGTGAATCTCAAAATTCCGGCCATTGTACGTTCCCTTAGATGTTTGAATATAGAGCCAGTTGTAAGGAGTCAGTCGATTGCTTACATCCTGTTTGTCTGACCAGTCTTCAACCGGCACCCGGGATGGAAACATTTCCGGGTAGGGCTTCTCCGGGTTTGGGAATTTACTGCTGTTTGCTTCTTTACATGCTTTAACGCATTCACGACAGTTGATGCAGGATTCAATATCCAGCATTGTGGCAATGGTGTGTCCTCTTTGAGCAGCTTCTAAAGTTCCAGGCAGGATCATACCGGCTACCCCCGCTGCAGTGAAGCTCAGAAAGTGCCTTCTGGACAGTTTTTTGGCATTCATAGTTTTTCTCCGTATTTTATTACTCCAATAATGTTTTGCATATGTCTCACCCGTGAAGCCCGTGACCTAACCTGCGAGTAACTTACATCCATCAAAACCTGGATTCCGGGTTTCGCCGAAGTGACGGTAAAGAGTAAGAACTTGCTTTAACCGTCAATCCGAGCTTTATAAGGGGCCAGTTTTTGAAGTTATTTGGGATAAGCGTAACGTTTGCAGCAACCAGGGTACGGCACCTCGCACCGAATGAAGTGACATACCGGACAGGGCAAAGTGTGTGCCATAAAAATGGAAATGGCTAACGTGCTGGAATGATAGATATTATCAGATTGTGTGTTTTTGAAAGGGCCAAAGGAAGGTCAAAAACTTAATCAGATGATTATACAGGGTTAATCAATCTTTCCAATAATAATGAGCAGTTGTTTCATGGTCTGGGCTGTCTGGCAAAAAAAAGAGGCAGGCATGTAATTGGGAATGCTTTTTTGAAATTTTGAGATCCATGGGAGCATGAATTCAGAAGCAAACACCTGAATATGCTTGATCAGATCCGGGTCAGGGTCTGGCTCAATGTGTTCCAGCAGAAACAGCAGGTATTCAAGTTCAATGCAAAGATGGTCAGGAGGTTCACCCATGCCCGACTTGGTGTCCATCCCGATATCTTCCAGCAGGCGGGTCATTTCAGCTGCAGGCTCGTTCATAAGCAGATGCTGTTCGTCATAATAAAATGAGTGATACAAAGACGCAGTCACACCTCCTCTGGTGTTGATAAATATGCGTACAAATTCGCTTTCCAGTTCTATTTGCAGGTCATCATGGGAAAGGTCTGATAAGAGAATGTTGATGGTTTGTAGAGTTTGATCAAGCTCAAATTCTGGAGTCCTGTGCAATGACATCCAGATTGACTTAGACCAGTCTATCAGCTCAACCCAGTCTTTTTTACCGTCTTTACTCCAGAAGATATGAATCAAAAGTCTTAACGCGTCCTTGAATATTTGCTGTCTCTCAGTGGACAGGTTCTGATATTGAAGCTTAGAAGAAGTATTATGCGTTTCTGAAAATTTAAAATATGAGCTGTTTGTCATAGCGATTTTGAAGGTAAAAGTGGTTTATTAAGGCTTGACACGGCTTCCTGCCTGGAGGCTTACAGCCCGGCGGGGGACTGTCTTTATTGGACTTTTACAGAAACGCATAATGCTTCCGGATTATCTTCCTTCAAGGTCATCAGGATAGTGTTCTGTCCAGGCAGCCATTCCAGCAGTGTATCGGTAAACATCGGTATAGCCAAGGCGCACGGCCCATTTGGCGGCGATGCCGCTTAAGATTCACCTGAAATCTCTACAATAGGTTACTATGGTCATGTCTTTATCTTCACCTAAAGCATCCGTGAGCTCAGCACGTTTTTCATTAGGAAGTGACTGCAAATGAGAAAGATCAAAGGTGACATTTATTGCACCCGGAAGAAAACCGCTACTCAGTTCGTAAGTATATCGGTTGTCAAGTATGATGAAATCCTGTTCTTCCTGATAGAGTTGCTTTAGTTCGCTGGTAGTGATTACTTTGTATCCTTCGCGCTGAGCAACACTCTGGGCGTGGTCCCACCAGCCAGCAGTTCTTTCAGCATTTACAGGGTGGCTTAAGATAAGCAGGCTGATGGATATGATTAAAAAAAGCGGGAATAAATTTTTTTTGGCTCTTTTCATGACAATATTCCTGTTGGATGTTTAGAAGTTTCAACAGATATACTCAGTCTTTTTTGCAGTTAGATAGTGACATGGTTCGCATTTTAAAAAAATTTTCAGGTCGGAACCAATACCAGGATATCAGGTTTCAGTTCCGACCGTCAACAGAAGGTAATGAAGAAAGGCAGATTATTCTATGGTGAAGCTTCCATCCGGAGCATAGGACACTTCTGCATCAATATAATAAACACTGGTCAGGTCAGGGCGCATGTCCATAAACATGTAAAATGCTTCGCCACTTCTGGCACCGGTGGAGCAGATAAAGATTATTGGTTTTTCATCGGTAAAGGTATTAATATTGGCTTCAAGCTGGTCCACTGTCATATTGATGGATGATGGAATGTGTCCAGCACCGAATTCCTGCTGAGAACGGACATCAATGAGCTGGATACTGTGTGGATTGGTGGTCATCAGTTCTATAAAAAAGTCTGTGTCAACTGATCCTTCAAATGGACCTTGCTTAATTTCTGAGACCGGTGCTGCAGCAACAGGCTCATCTGCCTTCTCTACTGCGGGGGTTTCAGTGATGTCTTCGAGGGTCCATGAAATGTATCTGCTGTCCCACTCCACATTACCGGCTGCGTAGACAACAACATTGGTGTAACCCAGTTCTTCCGCCTTCCAGGCGGAGTTGTGACTCAGAGGTCAGGCAAAGTTCTGGCAGTGAAAGATTAAAAGGGCCGACTTATCAGCAGGCAGTTTGTGTATGAGTTCGTCGAACTGGCTGTCAGGCATGCTGATGGCAGTTGGTATATGGCCACGGTCATAGCGTGGGCGTTTGGGCCTTGAATCAATAAGAACCACATCTTCTCTGGGTTCAATTCTTAAAAGGTTGTCACAGACAAAAGGTTTCACAAAATCAATACCCACAATGGTATGAAAAGGGTTGGGCACTTGAGCAGGATCAAACTCTACATCTACAGTTGGAATGCGACCCGGGTCATAAGCTGCTTTGGGTGCTTCCTTTGTTACACAGCCGGTCAGAAATAAAACGGAAATCCCTAATACAATGAATAAGTTTCGTATGGTTTTCCATTGAGAGTTCATAAGGCTACCTCCTTAAGCTATAGGGTGTTATTAAAAAAAGTAATGGTTTAGCCATCTTGTTCGGACATGTTCCTGGTTTATTTTCTGCTTTGCTACAAGGAAAGAGACTGAGCTGTAAAAGCAGATTAATAACTACTCTTTTTATCGGTAACTTAATCGTAATTTCAAAAAGAGGGTCGCGAATCAATCACGACCCTTTAATATCTAAGGTTTGTCTTTTACTTCGTCATACCACAGCTCATGATGATGCCTGGCATAAGATTCAGGCACTGACCCTGAAAACATGGATTTAAAGGCAGGCCTTTCTTCCCTTGAAATGGCAGCCATGTAAATGTGAACCAGGAGTCCGGCAAAGGCCAGACCTGCCATGAGGAAGTGTATAGTCCTGGACCAGGCCACAGGAGTCGGATTGTTAAGAATCATAGTGGACAGATACATGATTACCCCGGTGACAGCCAGGATTAACCCGGCAACAACAGTGAGCTGGGCAAACAGTTTCTGACCGGCATTGTAAAAACCCTGTGGAGGAATATCGGTCCCCATGCCCATTTTGGTCAGGGCCTTATCACCCAGGGTGAGTTGAACATTCTTTTTAATCATCCAGGACATGTCTCTGGCAGGATTAATTGAAAATGATTCCTTTAAAAAGCCCATACTGTCTTTGAATCTGAAAATAATGTACAGAATAAAGACTACAGCCCAGGTCAGGCCTACATAAATGTGGAAATTCAATAGCATTTCGCCGCTGCCGAATATAGATCGCATGAGGCTGGGCCACCACGCACCTATGGGATTGATCTGATCATTTTTAATTAGCCCAAGTCCTGTGAGAGTCAGAAAAATCCAGCATAACGCATTGAACCAATGGATGAAGATGGCGGCCTTGTCATGTCGGTGGATCATTTTTTCACTCATACTAAACCTCCTCCTTTTTTTCCTCATGGGAGGCTTCATCACTTGTAAAAAGCTGCTTCAGGAACATGGCTGCCACACCCAGGCCTGACAGTCCAACAGCTACTTTTACCAGTGGGTTGACCACGCCTACCATGGCCTGATGAGCTGCAGGATATTCCACAGGACCCGGCCAGTCCATGGGCATGGTGGAAGACAGGTAAAACATATTTGGTTCGGTATCTACAGGTCTGCTGACAATGCGCACAGTTTCCTGTTCTCTTAAAAGTCTTGAAACGTCGCTGTCAGGATCATTTCTGTCACCAAAATTTCTGGCTTTGGTAGGGCAAGTGTCCACGCATGCAGGTAGAAGTCCCATGTCCAATCGTTCCCGGCAGAAGTCGCACTTGTCCGGAACACGTTTAACAGGATGCCTGTACCTGGCATGATATGGACAGGCCTTGACACAATTACCGCATCCTATGCACAAATCCTCATTGACATGGATAATACCGGTTTCATCGTCCTTGAAGGTGGCTCCGCTAGGACAGGCATACACGCAGGTAGGATTGTCACACTGCATGCATCCACCAGGCTGAAAGTGCATGGAAGTATATTTTCCAAGGGTAAAGTCAGGGTCTGAGTTTTTAATCCAGTTACGCCAGAAACCTCGGGGAACCTTGTGCTGAACCTTGCACGAAACCATGCAGGCCTTGCAGTCAATGCACACCGAAGAATCAATGACCATACAGTATTTTTTCTTCATCAGGCCACCTTCCTTACGGTTACAAGGGTTTCATGCATGGCCATGTTTCCGGAAATTTCATCATGGTAATCCTCAAGAACTTCTGCAATACTGGCTCCTCTGTTGTGAACAAGACTCATCTGGGGTGAAAGGGCGCCGAATCCGGTGGCCATGTAAACAGTCTGTTTTTCAATGCCCTGAGTCAGCTCCAGACGCAGTCTGCCGGAACCGACCTGGCTTTTCACTTCCACCAGATCACCGTCTTTGAGTCCCATATTTTGCGCTGGTTCAGGGTGCATATTCAGAACGTTCTCTTCCATGAACTCGGTAAGAAGTTCAAGATTGGTATTGCTGTGAGTGAAAAAGGCTGTTCTACCCACAACCAGCCTGAATTCATTTTCGCCCGGCATTCTTCTTTTTCGGTAAACTGGCATGGGATCTACGCCGGATCTGGCATAACGCTGGTTGAATATTTCCTTGACCCCGCTAAGTGTTTTAAGAGGAGATCCAGAGTATATACCGTACACCTGGCTGGGGTTGTAGTAAACACCATCATTAAGCATGGCTTCCAAAGCCCCGTCCAGTCCATCAAGCTGTTTTTGCCTGTATTCATCCATTGTAAAGTCAAAAGAATCACCAAAGCCCATTCTTTTTGACAGTTCCTGGCAAATCCAGAAAGGAGATCTGGACTCAAACATTTCCGGAACTACAGGATCTCTAAGTACTGCACAGGCGCATGCTGATGAACCCTGCAGCGCGGAAACAGGGTCCTTTCTTTCCAGAAAACTGGCTCCAGGCAGAACCACATCAGAGTACCAGGCTGTATCTGTCATGGCGATATCAATATTAACTATGAAGTCCAAGTGATCAATCATTTCCAGTGTCTTGTTTCTGTTGGCCGCTGTCTGCATGAAGTTGGTCTTAAAATTGAACCAGCCCTTGATGGGATATGGCTCTCCGGAAATAATTGCTTCGCGCATGAGCTGAAATGAGCCTTCATGATCTATCAATCCCGGGACCAGTCCAGCTTCAACCCGGTCAAAAGGGTTGTCGTCATACCACGGGACATCATAATATGGTGTTTTCACTCCCACTTCGCGCAGGGCCAGCAGGCCGCCCGGCTTGTCAAAGTTGTTCAGAAGGGCATTGGTTATAGCCATGGCCCTTCTTATCTGGGTGGAATCCTTATAATCAGATGTGCGTCTACCAGGGTAAACCATGGCAGATGGTGCAGCAGCACTTATTTCTCTCGCTATTCTGATAATGTCTTCAGATGGAATGCCGCATTCCTCCTGAGCCCATTCAGGTGTGTACTGTTGAATGTGCAGGAAAAACTCATCAAAGCCGTATGTCATTTTAGGACAGCAGCCATCACGGTCGTAAAGCTCTTCTTTGACAATGACGTGGCAAAGGGCCAGGAAAAAAGCCATATCTGTACCAGGCTTGATCTGGTACCACTCGTCTGCCATGGCCGCGGTTTTGGTGAATCTTGGGTCAAGAACAATAATTTTACAGCCGTTTTTACGGGCTTCAAAAAAATCCATGGTGTCTGGAGTGATAATGGCTTCAAAAGGATTGGCTCCAGCAATAAGGATATATTTACTGTAAAAAACGTCTGGGTAGGGCACTTCCCCGATGGTATCCAAGTAAGCTCTGTTTTTACTGAGCAGGCAAAGGGTTTCATGTGAGGTGATGTTGAATGAACCATATACTTCGGCAAATCTATGCACTAACTGGGACTGCATGTCAGAACCGGGAATAAACATCATTCCGCATCGGGTGTACTTCTCGCCAATTTCCAGCATTTTTTCAGCTGTATAGTCTAAGGCTTCTTCCCAGCTGATTCGCTCCCATTTTCCTTCTCCACGTTTACCTGTTCTTCTTAAAGGATATTTCAGTCTGTCTGGATCATAAATATGGTTGGTGGCAGCATTGCCTCTGGCACAGATCATGCCTCTTGATTTTAGAAATTTCGGGTTAGGATCGATTTTTTCAATTACGCCGTTGCGCACTCGGGCGATCATGCCGCATCTGTTGAAGCACATGTCGCAGGCAGTAAAGTGAGAAGTAAGATCTCCTTTTGGTGGCCTGGACCCTGAAGCGTGAGCTCCAGGTACAAGGGATTTGACTAAGGGAGTACCCGCTCCTGCAGTGACAGCTGCAGCAGCAAGGCTGGTTTTGAGAAATTTTCTTCGGCTTAAGGGGGGCAACTTGTCCTTCATAAAAGGCTCCTTATTAGGTTCATCCGCCCGACAGGCTTTAATGAATCAGCGTGCCGGGCAGAGAAGTTGTCAAAGACTCTTAGCCGCATCTTTCAGGAGTAGGAGAGTCTGCAGCACCATTGTACAGGTAGGTGAAAATGTCATTGATGTCAGAATCAGAGATTTCTTTCCAGTGTTCGAAACAGGGCAGTTCATCAATGTTTTCAAGTACCTCCATCCACTCGGCCTGGCGCTTTGCATCAGGTCCAAGATAATGGGCATGATACTCCTGCTGTTCATGAATGGGGTTTTCCATATGACAGGGTCTACATTCCTGCCTGAAAAGAAATCTTCCTTTTCTGGGGTTGCCGTCCATGGCTGCGAGTGCTATCCCAATCTGGGTTGCAAACATAATTGCTACAATAGATAAAGCGACCATCTTTCTCATTACATACCTCCTGATAAAGTTGTTCAATTTAGAAAAGTTCCAAGCTGGGGGTTTTGGACCAAACCAGCGGGTTTCTGCCTTTAAATAAAAAATTTGAAATCTTACCGGATCTTAATTTCGGATTTGGCTTCTTGCCTGTTTTAGAAATCAGCAGCCCGCGTTTTCCATTTTAACGCTGAATTGAGGTGATGCACCAATTTATACAGGAAAAGATCGAGTCTGTGCAGGAACCTGGTCTAAAATTTTTATAAGTAAATGTTTTTCTTATGAAATGCTTATTGTCAAGTTAAAAACTGTAATAGTTTAGCTTTTTTTCAGTAAAGCATGGGGCAGGCATTCCCGGACCAGCTTGAACTATAACCGATGTTTTAAACGTTTTATTTATGAGGCAAGTGGATCCCGTAAGTTCCAGTCCCTGTGCCACATCCAAGGGTTTAATTGCAAAAAAATTATGTTTCATACAGATCATGATGAACAGCCATTGACTAAGTTACAGGTTAAAAGGCAAACTGTTAAATATAATGATTTTTTTAAAAAAATATGTGAAGGCAATGTGTACTTTTTCACATATTTATTGAGCACAATTCATGCCATGGTTTTTTTTGCGTAACTATCTGATATAATTTATTTATTTTTTTATGTTTTTTATTGTGTAAAATTTTGAAGCTGTATATTTAATCATGTGATTAATCATTTACGATTGATTTTTTTTGAAGCGCTTCACCCGGGGGGGCCGGGACCGAACCTGTGACTAACTTTACGAGTCTGTCACTTTTCTGGAAATTGGGACAGTCCCCGCGAGGTACTATATAAAAGATTGATGCTGTATTGGTTCCTGGAGGAAATTTGCTTTAATGAAAAAATTTACACAGCGAGGGACAGTCCCTGTGCCAGGCGCAAAGTTCCCACCTTTGACGGAACTTTTCAGGCAAAAGTGCATGAATCATAAGCAAAAATCGTAAAAATGTGAAAACTGTAAAAACTGTAAACATCTGATTTTATTAATAAAACGATTGTAGTTACTTGTAAGCTCCTCACCCGGGCGGACCGGGACCGAACCTGTGAGTAACTAAAAATTCAGCCTTAGCACGAGATTGCTTCGCTTCGCTCGCAACAAGGATTGCCGCGCTCGAAGACTCGCTCGCAATGACACCTGAGCTGTCAGGGATGTGGTTGCTGAAAACCTGTCACCCACAAGTGAGCCTAAGCGACCGAAGCAGTCTGTATGGTAAAACCATAACGCTTTGTATTTATTACATATACGATTGTAGTTACTTCTAAGAAGAAGGAGGGCGAGTTGAAGCCTGTGAGTTTTAATTTATATTGTAAGGATATTGTTGAAATTATGCATGAGGGGCTGCTGGTGGTTGCAGAGGATGGAACCATTCAGATGGTCAATAAGGCACTGGAGCAGATTACGGGATATAAGAGAGAAGAATTGATTGACAAGCCATGTACCATATTCAGGTGTGATGCTTGCACGCTTCTTATGGATACTGAAAGTGGGGCATGGTGCAAGTTGTTTGAGAAAAAAAAGATCATCAAGAGAAAGTGCCACATCATGCGCAAGGACGGTTCTTATGTAACTGTTCTTAAAACAGCCAGCATTTTGTACGATGATGACTCCAATGCCCTGGGATCAGTGGAGATCATGACCGATATTTCTGAACTGGACATCCTGGACACCAAAGTGCAGCAGCTTTCACGGATGCTGGACCAGGACACAGTTTTTCATGGCATGGTAGGGTACTCCGACAGCATGAAAAAGATTTTTAATCTTATTGAAAAAGCAGCCCAAAGTGATTTTCCGGTATTTATCTGTGGTGAATCAGGAACAGGCAAAGAACTTGTGGCCAGAGCAATTCATGAATTGGGTCCCAGGTCTGAGCAGCCATATGTTCAGGTCAATTGCGCAGCACTCAGCGAATCACTTCTGGAAAGTGAGCTTTTTGGGCATGTTAAGGGAGCTTTTACAGGGGCGGTCCAACATCGTAAAGGCAGATTTGAAATTGCACATAAAGGTGACATTTTTCTGGACGAGATAGGGGATCTGCCCATGCCGGTACAGGTTAAACTTTTAAGAGTCCTGGAAAACAAGACTTTTGAGCGGGTTGGAGAAAGCAGGTCCATTTCCGTGGATGTACGCTTTATTACCGCCACCAACAAGTACCTGCCCACTCTCATTGGTCAGGCTGAATTTCGAGAAGATCTTTTTTACCGCATTAATGTCATACCCATTCATTTGCCTGCACTCAGGGAGCGCAAAGAGGATATTCCGCATTTGGTGGACTTCTTCATGAAAAGACTGTCTGTCAACAATAAGCATAAAGTCAGGGGACTCAGTCCTCAGGCCATGAAAATTTTTATGGATTATTCCTGGCCGGGAAATATCCGGGAGCTTAAAAGTGCTTTGGAGTATAGTTTTGTGATTGCTGATTCGGATCTGATCAAGCCTGAGCATCTTCCTGATAATCTGACCTGCAGCTTTGTACCTCAGGCTTCAGGATCCTGTCCTGGTAACCCTGGCCAAAAGGATCAGAAAAATGAGCTTATTGAGGCCTTGAGACAGAGTAAGGGAAACAAATCCCAGGCTGCCAGGATTCTTGGTATCAATAGAGTGACTGTTTTGAACAGAATGAGAAAATATGGTATAGATCTTAAAAGGGATATATTATATTAAAATGAGCGAAGTATCTGTATTAACACCGGAAATGATCTGGGTTTTCGGGATTTTAGGCCTGACGGTTTTTCTTTTTGTGTCTGAAGTGGTCAGAGTCGATGTAGCTGCAGTGTTGATCATGATGATTATTGGGCTATTGATCCTGATTCCAGGTGCCCCGGTTCTGGTTCCGGGTGACCAGTTATTCAGCGGTTTTGCCAGTAACGCAGTCATTTCAATTATTGCCGTTATTATCCTTGGCAAATCCTTAGATAAAACAGGCCTGATGAACAAGCTGGCTTCATTGATTCTCAAGTTTGGAGGAACAACTGAGAAACGCATTGTACCCATTATTTCCGGAACAGTGGGGATTGTTTCCGGACTTATGCAGAATGTCGGCGCAGCAGCATTGTTTATGTCGGTAATCAAGCGTATCTCAGTGCGAGCTGATCTTCCCATGTCCAGAATGCTCATGCCCATGGCTTTCTGTGCCATACTTGGAGGTACACTGACTCTTATAGGATCAAGTCCTCTTATTCTACTGAATGACTTGATCCGCACCTTTAATGCCACCCTTCCGGAAACCGTAGAACCCATGCGCGGTTTTAACATGTTTGACGTTACTCCCATTGGACTGACTCTGATTTTTACCGGAGTAGTATATTTTACACTGTTTGGACCGTATGTGCTTCCTGTAAAGAAAAGCTCCAAAGACCAGGACATTTCCACTGTGGAGTATTTTAGAAAACTGTACGGACTTAGAGGTGATATATTTGAGATTCATGTGCTGCGGGAAAGCCCTCTGTATGGCAAGACCGTCTTAGAAGTGGAGGCTCTTTTTGGCAACAGAATTGCCATCATTGGACTATATCAGAATCGAGACATGAGGATTTCTCCTGCCTATGATATTGTGATTGAACAGGATGCAGTACTGGCTCTGCTGGGAAGCAGGGAAGATATTAATGACGTTTGTTCAGAAATGGATCTGCAATGTCATGGTGTTATGAGGCATTTTGCCGAAGTGCTATCGGCCTCAACAGCTGGTGTTTCTGAGGTTGTTATTCCACCCCGTTCCAATGTTATCGGCAAGACTCTCATGGACATCACAATGCGCAGGAGCTATGGAACCAGCGTTCTGGCCATTAACAGGGGGGGGCAGGTCATACGAGGCAACATTCGTGATCTGCCGCTGCAAGCCGGAGATACTCTGGTTCTGCACAGCCTCTGGCAGGATTTAATGGCCCTGGAAAAGGATCCTGATTTTGTTGTGGTTTCTTCAGACTTTCCCCATGAGGTTATACTGCATGAAAAACTACCCCATGCAGTTATTATTTCTCTCATTACTTTTGGATTGGTAATTTTTAGTGATCTTCGCCTTTCCGTGTCACTCATGTCAGGAGCTATTGCCATGGTTGTGGCCGGTGTGTTGACCATGGACGAAGCCTATAAATCTGTGAGCTGGCAATCAGTTTTTTTGCTGGCCAGTCTCATTCCTCTGGGATTGGCCATGGAATCTACCGGAGCTGCAGCCTGGATAGCAATGCAGACAATCAATGTCCTGGGGGATGTGCCTGTTTGGGTGCTGCAGGCTGCAGTTGCAGTTCTGGCTACTGTTTTTACCCTGCTTATGTCCAATGTGGGAGCTACGGTTTTACTGGTCCCACTGGCAATTAATATTGCCGTGTTGTCCGGGGCTGATCCAGCCATGTTTGCCCTGACTGTGGCTATAAGCACATCTAATTCTTTTCTTATTCCCACTCATCAGGTCAATGCTCTAATCATGGGTCCGGGAGGTTATAGAAATACTGACTTCATGAGGGCTGGAAGCATTATGACCATTCTTTTTCTTGTTGTTTCACTTGTCATGCTTAACCTGTTATTTGCATGACGGGCTTCTTCTTTATAATGTGGCTGGAGTCTGTGATGTCTAAGGTCCAAGGTTTTAAGTTTTAAGTATTAGGTTTTAAGTATTAGGTTTTAAGTTTTAAGTCCAAGGTTAAGGTTCAAGTCCAAAGTCTAAACTTTTGATGTGCAAAGTCCGAGTTCTTCAGCTTTGAGCTTTGAGCTTTGAGCTTTCAGCTTTGAGCTTTCAGCTTTGAGCTTTGAGCTTTCAGCTTTGAGCTTTCAGCTTTCAGCTTTCAGCTTTCAGCTTTCAGCTTTGAGCTTTCAGCTTTGAGCTTTGAGCTTTCAGCTGCAAAACAACATATTTCAATGCTATGAGGAAAAACAGCCATGCCGACAATTACAGTTTTCAGTGCTCCCTATTGCCGGGAAGAGGAAGTGGTCAGCAGTCTTGTCAATGACATGCGGCTCAATATTGTCCGGGACAGGCAAATTATTGCACAGGCCTCGGAAAAGTATGAAATTGCGGAAGATAAGTTTTACAAAGCATTGTTTGGAAAGACATCAGTATTCAATAAATTCACCAAGGAGAAGCAACGTTGTATTGCCTGCTATAAATCCGTTCTGGCAGCCCATTTTCTTAAACATGACCTGTTATTAATCGGTTTTGGCGGTTTTCTTATACCCAAAGGGTTGACTCATGTACTTAAGGTGTGTCTGACGGCTGATTTGAGCTATCGGTTAGAGATAGCAGCCCAACAGCATCATCTCAACGCCAACGATCTGAACAAGCTGATTTCTCAAGAAGATGAAAGCCGTTATCGCTGGACAGAATATGTCGTCCATCAAGGCCCCTGGGAATCTTCACTTTATGATATTCTCATTTCCATGGATAAATCTTCTGTGGATGAGGCTGCATCTATCATCAGATCTTATGCTAAAAGGGCTGTTACGCTGCCCAACAAAGAATCTTTGCTTGCAGCAGAGAATTTTGCTCTTACAGCCGATATTGAGGCTGAACTGTCATTAAGAGGCTGGATAGTCAGGGCCAAATTCATCCAGGACAAGCTTGTCATCAGGCTGGAAAAAAATATCATGCGTACTGAAAAACTGGAAGGAGACCTGAAATCTATTATGGAAAATCTTGTGGAGGATGTGGAATATGAGATCCAGGCCGGACCGGATATGTTTGAAACAGACGTATATCGTCCTTTTGATTCTGAAACTCCTTCCAAAGTGTTGCTGGTGGATGATGAAAAAAGGTATGCCCAGAAATTGTCAGACCGTTTGCGAATGAGAGAGATGGGCACTGCTGTAGTATATAATGGAGAGGAAGCCTTGGAATTGATAGAAGAAGATGAACCCGAAGTGGTTATTCTTGATTTAATGCTGCCTGAAATTGATGGAATACAGGTTCTTAGCCTTATCAAAAGAAGTCATGCAAATCTGCCTGTTATTATTTTGTCTGGAGGGGGACAGGAGAAAGAATTGCGTCAGTGTGCTCAAATGGGTGCTTTTGCCTGCCTGCAAAAGCCTGTAGATATAAAAAAACTAACTGAAACCATTCGTAGAGCTTATTCTGAAAAACAGACTGCTTCTTTAACTGGCAAGGAACAGGGACAACGGGAGGAGCAGTTATGAGAGTTGTTAGTATGGAGGATTTGAAGCCGGGTATGATTCTGGTCTCAGATTTACGGACAAGCAAAGGCAGGCTTATTTTGCCTACCGGGCACAGATTGACCGAGGAGCGTATAAAAATCGCCCGCATCTGGGGCATTACTGAAGCAAAGGTTGAAGGTCCGCCCGTTGATGAAGAAGATCTTGATCTTTTTGCTTGTTTTGATCCTGATGTAACCAGCGTTCTGCAGGCTATGGTGAACTGGCGTTTTGCAGGTTGCGACCGAAATTTTCAAGTACATAAAAAATTAGAATGGCTTTTTACAAAGAAGATTACCCAGGGGCTTGACAGAAAAAATGCGAGAAAAGTGGTCGAGAAGTACCGGGGGCGGGATGATCATCTCAAAAAATTAATTTGCCATGAACCAGAAAAGAAGAAGATTGATATGGAGTCCCTTGTCAAAAGGGAAGTTGAGCTGGTGTCATTACCGGATGTCTTTTATGAGATCATGGAAGTGGTCAAAAGCCCTGTAAGTTCTGCAGCTCATATTGCTGAAGTTATCAGTAAGGATACAAGTCTTTCTTCAAGAATGCTAAAATTAGTCAACAGTACTTTTTACAGTTTTATTTCCAGGATAGACACCCTGTCCAGAGCTGTGACCATAGTAGGCACAGTAGAGATCACTAACCTGGCCATGGGCATTTCCGTGACATCCATGTTTGATGATATTCCTGAAGATATCGTAAATGTAAACGATTTCTGGGAACACAGTATTGCCGTGGGAGTTCTGGCAAGAATTCTGGCCGCTGAAGCAGGCATGCCTGATACTGAAAGGGTATTTGTAGGCGGACTGCTCCATGATATTGGCAGAATGGTTCTCATTAAGCATCATCCCGATGTCTGCGCAGGGATTCTGCTTGCTGCTGCAGAACAGCCGGTTCCCTTGTATCAGCTTGAGCGTAAGCATACAGGTTTTACCCATGCTGACCTTGGAGAGGCGTTGCTAAAGGAATGGAATATCCCCCCCACCCTGGCCGACATTCTTGCACGTCATCATGCACGTAGCTGGGATAACCTTGACGAAGCTTTACTGGTACAGATTGCTGATTCCATTGCCCATGGCATGGGGTTCGGGCACAGCGGATCAAGGCGAGTAACGCCCATAGATAAAGAGGCATGGCAGGTGACCGGACTTAAACCAAGTGTTTTGACCAAAGTGGTATCTCAAACCAGTAATCAACTGCGTGATTTAATGCAAATTATAGTTCCGGGGAGTGGTGATGAAGGATGATCTGATAGAAAAGTTGAAGACAAGGGTCAAATTTCTTGAAGAGACACAAAGAAATATAATTGATACCCTGAACTCTACTGCTGACTGGGCTGATTTTCGCCCTGAACATGGCCGGTTTGAAGACAGAATGGATATTCTGAAGGATATTGCCTCCAGGATTATTCGTCTTGCTCAGTTTAAAAGTATTGGTATATGGCTTGTAGATGAAGAAACAAACAGTTTTGATTTTGTACTGAATGATCCTGCAGATACTAAAGCTCAGCTCTGTTCGGAGTTTGACCACCTTGTGGATGATGGACTGATTGCTCTGGCCATTAACAGTGAGAAGCCTGTTTTTGCTTCTGCTTCAGAAACACAAGGCAGATTTATGATCCAGGCCATTGCAACTGCTTCCAGAATCAGGGGGATATTTCTGGGACACCTGGAGCATGGTCAGGGATTACCTGATGCCACAATTCCTCTGGTGATGATTCTTTGTCAAAACTGCGCGTCTTCCCTTGAAGCCCTGGAATTGTACAGTCTTCTCAGAAAGAAAAATGAAGCTCTTATAGAGAGAGAGGACAGACTGGCCAAGGTTATGACCGCGATAAACGAAGGTATCTGGGACTGGGATATTACTGATGACAAGTTATATTTTGATGACAGATATTATACCATGGCCGGATATGAACCAGGGGAATTTGCCAGCACATTTGAAGAGTTTGCCAAAAGAGTTCACCCTGATGACTTTATAACTTTGAAGAAGCTTATCGATGACAATTTTTCAGGTCAAAAGGAAGTGCTGGACTGGGTTTTCAGGTTTCTAAAGCGTGATGGCGAATGGCTTTGGATACGCGGCCGGGGGAAGGTAGTTCAACGCGACAGACAGGGCAATCCCATGCGTATGGTGGGAACGCATACAGACATCAGCGACCGAATGCTGGCTGAGCAAAATCTATTGGTCAGTGAAGAACGTTATCGTCTTCTTTCTGATGTAACCATGGAAGGGATTGTCATACATAAATCCGGCATAGTGAAGGATGTAAACACATCAATGACCAAGATCTTCGGTTACACTCGAGATGAGCTTCTGGGGAGAGATATTCTTGAAGTTGCCTTTCACCCGGAAGATCATGTAGTAATCAGAGAAAATATAATTAAAGATTATGCGCGGCCCTACACAGTCAGGGGGATAAGGAAAAATGGAGAAGTATTTCATGCTGAGCTTGAAGCCAGGAATTTTCAGGTTGGCACTGATGAGTACAGAGTAGGTGCGGTCCGGGATATTTCTGAGCGCATCAAGGCCAGAAATGAACTAATGTTGTCACATGATCGACTGAAAACTGTAATGAACAGTATTGAAGCCTTTGTGTTTATTATTGATATGGACAGCCACAAAGTGCTTTTTTGTAATGAATTTGCCTCAAGAGTTTTTGGGGATATTATTGGTAAAGAATGTTGGAAAGTGATACAGGCACAACAGGATGGACCATGTTCATTTTGTACAAATCATGAGTTGATAAGCCCGGACGGCAAGCCCTCAGGAGTTTATACATGGGAATACAGGAATTCTCTGACTGGGCGCTGGTACGACTGTCGTGACAGGGCCATTCACTGGATTGACGGCAGGCTGGTGCGAATGGAAATTGCTACAGATATAACACAGCGCAAAGAAGCTCAGGAAAAGCTGACCGAGGTTAACCAGGAGCTTGAACAGGCATTGGCTGAAAAAGATAAATTTTTTTCCATAATAGCACATGATTTAAAATCGCCCATGTCAGGGCTGCTCAGTCTGTCTCAAATGATTGCAGCTGACGGGGTGTCATGGACCCGGGACGAGATAAAGGAGGCATCAGCAGGGCTTTACAGATCTTCAAAGAGCCTGTTTGCCTTGTTGGAAAATTTGTTGCAATGGGCCAGGATGCAGCGTGGATTGATCAAGTTTGAGCCGGAGTCACGAGAATTGTGTGAACTGGTATCCATCAACACAGGTGTTCTGGAGTCGGTAGCTGCGCAAAAAAAAATTAAGATCGTTCAATCAGTCCCGGATGGTCTTGAAGTATGGGCTGATGAGTTTATGATCAACACCATTTTACGTAATCTGCTTTCCAATGCAATAAAGTTTACCCCACGAGGTGGCACTGTAAATATTTCAGCTGAAAAAATTGCTGATTTTGTTGAGTTGGGGATCCATGACAATGGCATGGGCATGGAAGAGGATGATATCGCCAAAGTTTTTTCCATTGCCCATAAAAGTGTCATGCCCGGTACAGAAGGGGAGACCAGTACTGGATTGGGTTTGATTCTTTGCAAGGATTTTGTGGAAAAGCATGGAGGTAAAATACGTATTGAAAGCAGGGTCGGGGAGGGCACCAGCGTGCTTTTTACCTTGCCCCAGTCTGAGGGTAGCTAAGTTTGTGACAGGCTTAAAGGGGAAGGCTGAAGGCTGAAGGGGGAAGGGGGAAGGATGAAGGGGGAAGGTTAAGAAACTGGTAACTGTTCAGCAAGATCCAACAGGAAGATCTGGACTCCGGATCATGACCGGGGTTTTGGTTAAAGCAGAGAGTTGCTCTGTACCGTCATTGCGGCGAAAGCCGGAATCCAGGATAGAATAATAGTCATATGCCGTATGTGGTGAATAATTACCACTACAGGAACACTTAATTTATGCAGAAAGGGGACTGGCTCTTTTGCCGCCGGATAGTCCATGTCTGGTATGCGGTTTAAGGTCGGCAAAAGTGCCTTTCCCCGATGGGAGCATTACGCGTTTCTGACAACTGAAAAAATTGATGTGTTTGTCACAGCTTTTTTTGGGTTAAAAGCGGTTTATCATGGCTTGGCACGGCTTCCTGCCCGGAGGCTTACAGCCCGGAGGGGGACTGTCCCTGGCTTCGGGACTGTCCCCTATCTGGTTGTCAGAAACGCGTAATGCTCCCGTCCCCGATGGTAGAAGCAATAATTAACACAAAATGTCGCTGCAGTGTTACAACAACTTATAGACTGGAGATTGTTGCTATTTTTTTCGATATGCCAGCACTATGGCAGTCAATCCCACAAAGATAAGGGGCACACACAGGATTTGTCCCATGGTCATCCAGTCCATAAGCAAAAATCCAAGATGAGCATCAGGTTCCCGGAAAAATTCCACAATAAATCTGAATACTCCATATCCCAGACAAAACATACCTGAAACAGCCATTTTTGGTCTTTTTTGATTAGAGAAAAACCATATAATTATAAACAATACCAGTCCTTCAAGAAAGGCCTGATAAAGCTGGGAAGGGTGTCTTGAAACGAACCCGGAAGCATGATCAGGAAAGACCATTCCCCATGGCATGTCTGTAGGGCGTCCCCATAGTTCTGAATTGATGAAATTGCCCAGTCTGCCGAACATAAGACCCAAAGGAGCAAGGGGTGAAACAAAGTCGCTTACTGTGAAAAAAGATCTGTTGGTTTTGCGGGCGTAAAGCCACAAACAGACAAGAACTCCAACCAGACCGCCATGAAAAGACATCCCTCCCTGCCAGATCATGACGAGTTCCCAGGGGCGAGAGATAAAGCTGAAAAAATCATAAAACAACACATAACCCACTCTGGCCCCGATAATTACACCCAGGGCGCAATAGGTGATCAAGTCGGGCAGTTCCTGTCTGGTCCAGCCTGATCCAGGCTTTCCAGCTCTGTATCTCGCCAGGAGCCAGGCAGTTGCAAAGCCAATAAGATACATGAGTCCATACCAGCGTAACTGAAGAGGACCTATCTCAAAGGCAACGGGATTGATATCAGGATAATTCAGCATGGATTACAATTATTTTACTCACTACTGCAAGACTGTTGCAAGTCTGAAGCTGTTACAAGAGTGAAATTAAAGGGTTTAAAGTCCAAGGTCCAAGGTCTAAGGTCTAAGGTCCAAGGTCTAAAGTTCGAAGTCCCAAGTCAAAAGAGTAAAGTCAAAAGTCTAAAGTCGAAGTTACAAGGCCTTCTCCTTTCAGCCTTAGTGCTCGTTCCCAGGCTCCTGCCTGGGAACAAGAAAAAAACTGGATTCCGGCCTTCGCCGGAATGACGGCAAAAAGTAATAGTTTGCTTTAACCGTCACCCCGGACTTGATCCGGGGTCCAGTTTTTTTGAAGTTACTTGTAAGCTCCTCAGCCGGGCGGACCGGGACCGAACTTGTGAGTAACAAAAAATCAGCCTTAGCACGAGATTGCTTCGCTTCGCTCGCAACAAGGATTGCCGCGCTCGAAGACTCGCTCGCAATGACACCTGAGCTGTCAGGGATGTAGTTGCTCTAAACCTGTCATCCACGAGGGAGCCTAAGCGACCGAAGCAATCTGTATGGTAAAACCATAATGCCTTGATTTTATTACATATACGATTGTAGTTACTTATAGGGTATTTTTGAAACCAGTCCGGACAGAAAGAAAAATGCTGCAGCCACCATTACTATGGTAGCGCCTGTGGTCAGGTTGAGATAATAAGACAGCCATATTCCGGTCTGAGTAAAGAATATACTTATCAAAACAGCTGCAAGCATCATGCTTTTCAATGATCTGGTGTACTTTTCAGCAAGATACGACGGAATGGTCAATAGGGCAATAACAAGGATCAGTCCCACCACCTGAATAGTCATGACTACTGTCAAGGCTACCATTATCAACAGTAGAAAGTAGAGTGCCCCCACAGGCACCCCCATGGCAACAGCAAATTCTTCGTCATAGGACATGGTTAGAAAATCTCTGTAAAATAATTGTATCAGGATAAAAATTCCCAGATTCATGACAGCCATGGTCCATAATGAGGATTTGGGAACCATGAGAATGCTTCCGAAAAGATAACTCATGAGGTCCACATTGTATCCCGGGGTCAGGTCTATCAGAATGATCCCGGTGGACATGCCTACAGCCCATATAACACCAATGACAGTATCAGCGCGGTGCTTTTTGCCCCTGCTGACCAAGCCCATGATTAGAGCGGAAATCAACGCTGCCAGTGCAGCACCCATGTTGGGCGAAAAACCTGCAAAGAAAGCCAGTCCAATGCCACCATACGATGCATGGGCTATGCCTCCGGAAATAAAGACAATCCTGTTGACCACAACTAAGGCGCCGATAATACCACAGGCAATGCTCACTAACAGACCGGCCATGAGGGCATTACGCATGAATTCGTACTGAAGGACTTCAATCATGTGTGCAATGATGGTGTTTGAGGACCCTGTGCGGAATTGATCCGTGGGTGATGAGCTCCACAGGGCAGTGATATACTTTTTCCAGCATATCCTGACTTATTTCCGAAGAGTCGTGAAAGTACAGATTTTTATTAACACATGCAACTGATTTGGCATGGCTGGAAAGGACGGACAGATCGTGACTGATGACCACGATGGTTTTGCCTGACCGGTTTAAGTCGTTGAGTAGATCATAAAGCCTGGAATGAAAGCTCTGGTCAACGCTGGCTGTAGGTTCATCCAGAAAAAGAATTTCTGGATCACAGGCCAGTGCCCTGGCAATGAGTACACGCTGCTTCTGACCTCCGGATAGATTGCTGATCAAGGTGTTTTTGAGTTTTTCCATTCCCACATGCTCAAGAGCCTTCTCTGCCATAGAGTAGTCCTGAGGCTTGTATTTCTTGAAGCGCCCAATGCTTCCAAGCCGGCCCATGAGCACGACATCAAGGACATTTACTGGAAACTTGTCAGCGCTTGTTGCATGCTGGGGAACATAACCGATTTTGTGTGCTGCTTTTCCAGGAATTTCTCCAAGTATGTATATCTGTCCTTCTTGCAGGGGCAGAATGCCCAGCATAATTTTAATGAGGGTGGACTTGCCACCCCCATTGGGTCCGAGAACAGCAACAAAATCTCCTGCTGCAACCTCAAGGTTGACATTTTCCAGCACAGGATGGCTGTTGTAGGAAAAACTGAGGTTTTTGACCTTTATGGCATTAATGTTGTTTTACCCCCATTGCTGACTGGATTTCACCGGCCACAGTCAGCATGTTTTCTTTCCAGTTTTCAGATAAAGGATTGATGGACAGGGTTTTCCCTTCAATAGAATCGGCTATGGTTTGAGCACTGCGTTTGGAAAATTGAGGTGATACAAAAACAACTCTTATATTTTCCTGCAGGGCTGTGTCAATAAGCTGTCTTAAATCACCGGGCTTAGGTTCTTTGCCTTCCACCTCAACAGGTATTTGCCTGAGACCATAGGCCCGGGCAAAGTATCCCCAGGCTGGATGAAAGACCATGAATTTGCTGCCTGGCTTGATGTCCGCAAACATATGCTTAATCTCCTGATCAAGATGTACCAGTTCGTTAATGAAGTTTATGTAGTTCTGCTGAAAATAGTCAGCATCTTCAGGATTGGCTTTGGTAAGCGATTTGAAAATGTTTGACGCCTGTAGCATGACTAAATCAGGAGAAAGCCAGATGTGAGGGTCGTGCCCGTCATGCCTGTGGGCATGATGTTCATGCTGGTCATCATCGTGTCCATGCCCGTGTCCGTGCTCATGTCCGTGCTCATGTCCGTGCTCATGCCCGTGATTATGCCCGTGCTCATGGTGATGTTCATGGTGGTGGTCGTGGGAGCAGGAAGCCATGGATATTTTTTTTATGTTATGATCAGTATGAACTATAGTCAGGTCAGGATGCATGGACTTGATGCGAGGTAAAAGTGTTTTTTCATATTCCACACCAATGGCCATGTAGATATCAGCGCTACCCAATTGAGTCATTTGCGCAGGTCTTGGCTCGAATGAATGTGGACTGGCCCCGGGTGGGAGCATTATGTTGACATTTACTCTGGATCCTCCAATTTTTTCAACAAAATACTTTTGGGGAGGGATGCTGACCATGATTTGAATTTCATTATCTGCCCTGGCAAAAGATGGCATCATTAATAATACAGCTGAAAATGCCATGATAATAATGAAAATTTTGTTCTGACTTAACTCGGTTTTTGAGTGGCTCATTTTTTTCTCCTTTTTTGATACAAATGCAGCCCTGGGTAAACCCGGCTTCGCCAAAGCGAATAATTTCCGAAAAACACCATGCCTGTGGCTGCAAGAATTTCAGTAAACATGCACAGGTTCCAACAAGCTAACATGAAGCTCAATATGAAAATGATAATAGGTTATTGATTATTAAAAGTCAATGCCTCGGTTGTGGAATTAGCATCTAAAGCCTGTGAACGAGAATGGCCAAGATCCTAATTCTTCAGCCTTCAGCCTTCAGCCTGAAAATTCCAGTTATCGTCCCAACTTAACGACCCTTGTTTAAATTGGGTTGTTAACACAGGGTTGTGGACACAGCCCGCATTACTCATGCAAAGTGCTGAGAGATATTGGAAAAAGTTGCATCTTCATTAGTTTATCCATATAGTAGAGTCAGGAGGCACATACATGAAGCATAAAACTCGGCAAAGAGACGCAATTGTAAAGTGTATCAGGCAGTCAAAAGGTCCCATGAGTCCCCAGGAAATCCTGAGCAAGGCCAAAGAGGAAGTCTCGGGTTTGGGTATAGCCACGGTTTATAGAAATCTGAGAGAGCTTAAGAAAGAGGGCTTTGTCAGGGAGTTTGTCATGCCTGGTCAGGGAGCCAGGTATGAAAAAAGTGATCCTTCGCTGCACCATCATCACCATTTCTGCTGCAGGAAATGCGACAGGGTTTTCTGTGTTGACGGCTGTCCGGGAGAATTCAATACCATGGTGCCCAACGGGTTTATTCTTGAAGATCATGAAATTGTACTTTATGGACGCTGCAGTGATTGCCGTGCAGTTTAGCAGACAGTAAGAGCGTGTATGTTTATCATCTTGCCTGCCCCATAGTTCAGGCTGTGCCCACAAATCAACTGAAACAAGGATTGTTAAGTTGAGGTTATAACAGAGTTTTTAGGCTGAAGGTTTAAGGCTGAAGGCTGAAGGTTTGGGGTCATGGACATTATTGCTTTTGTCAGTTTCAAATAGTTTTTTTTGTTTCTTGCTATTAGTAACTTATTTCTGAAATCCTGTCATAAAAAAAAGAAAATTTGAATCGCAAAGACGCGAAGGACTCAAAGTTAAAGACATTAATGAAGATATTTTTTTGAAAACCGGGCATCGGTTTTCAAAAAGGCTGCCTTTTCATTTGCCGTTCCCCGGCAAATGAAAAAACTTCTTTCTTCCTTTGCGCCCTTTGCGTCTTGAGTGAGTCTTCGAACGGGCGGTTAAAATATCTTTTTTGAGGTTGTGGGCACAGTCCGCGTTAGGATTGAAGCTGTACGTCACCAAGATGCTCACAAAGAGTTAATGACCCGCAACGAGTTGAAAGTTACAACCATTCAAACAAACTTTTTACCAGGAGATCTACATGCGCTGGAGCCGATACTTTATTCCCACTTTGAAAGAGGATCCTTCTGAAGCTGAAGTAATCAGTCACAAACTTTTGCTCAGAGCGGGTATGATCCGCAAACTGACATCAGGAATCTATACTTATCTTCCAACTGGCTGGAAGTCTTTGCAGAAGATTTCAACTATTGTGCGCCAGGAAATGAACAGGTTCAACGGCATTGAGATGCTCATGCCAGCTGTTCAACCCGGAGATTTATGGATAGAGTCACAGCGCTGGGAGGCTTATGGCAGAGAGTTGTTGCGCTTTCAGGACAGGCATAATCGCGATTACTGCATTGGACCAACTCATGAAGAAGTTATTACTGATCTTATACGCCGTGAGATAAAGTCTTACAGGCACCTGCCCGTTAATCTATACCAGATACAAACCAAATTTCGTGATGAAATCAGGCCAAGATTTGGTTTGATGCGCGGTCGCGAATTTATCATGAAGGACGCGTATTCTTTTGATGTTGACGATGCCGGTGCGTCCAGAAGTTATGAGGAAATGCGCAAAGCCTACATCAGTATTTTTGAAAAGCTTGGTCTGAAGTTCAGAGCGGTTGAAGCTGATTCCGGGGCCATAGGAGGCAGCTTTTCTCATGAGTTCATGGTTTTGGCTGATACAGGCGAGGATACCATTGCCACGTGCAATGACTGTGATTTTGCCGCCAACTTAGAAAAGGCTGAAGTTAAATGTCATGGTGATGATTGTGCAGAATGTGCTTTGCCTGCGGAAAAAATAGCTACTCCAGGATTGCATACTGTTGACGAGGTAGCTGATTTCCTTAAAGTTCCTGCCGGCAAGGTCATTAAGACCATGCTCTATAAAGCTGATGGCCGATCCATTGCCGCCCTTGTTCGCGGGGATCGTGAACTCAATGAAATCAAGCTGAAAAATATTCTCAATGCCCAGAACTTAGAAATGGCCAGGCAGGCAGATATTGAATCCTGGACTGGTGCCAGAGTAGGTTTTGCAGGTCCTGTTGGATTGAATGTTGATCGCATTGTGGCTGATCTGGAGCTGCAGTTTGATACAGACTGGGTGACCGGAGCCAATGAAACCGACGCCCACCTTAAACATGTAGATTTAAGGCGTGATGCCCAGATCGGCGGATATTTCGACCTTAGAATCATAACTGAAAAAGACCCCTGTCCGCGCTGTGAGGGAAATATCTACTTGACCAAGGGAATAGAGGTTGGTCATATTTTCAAGCTTGGTACAAAGTACAGTCAGGCCATGAAGGCAACATACTTAGATGAGGGCGGCAAAGAAAAGTTGATCGTCATGGGGTGCTACGGCATTGGGGTCAGCAGAATTCTGGCTGCCTGTATTGAACAGAATCACGACCAGAATGGAATAATATTCACTCCGGCCATTGCTCCTTTTGAGGCAGTGGTCATTGCTTTAAATTACAAGGATGAACAGGTTGGAAAAGAGGCTGACAATGTATATGAAAAGCTCAAAACAATGGGAGTTGATGTGCTTCTTGATGACCGTGATGAGCGCCCGGGATTTAAATTCAAAGATGTGGACCTTATCGGCTCTCCCATTCAGATAGTTATTGGAGGCAAGGGTATCAAGAACGGTATTTTTGAAGTCAAGATCAGGCATTCAGGTCAGAGGTTTGAAATTCCCATGGACAATTTTGATGACGAATTTGCTTCAATCAGAAAAGATGTTCATGCTCACTTTGGTTTGTAAACATTATGCCCCATATCTTTTCAGTAGCTGAACTGACTTCTTCCATTAAGGAACTGGTTGAAGTGCATTTCCCATTTATCTGGGTCAGAGGTCAGGTTTCCAATTTGTCCAGACCAGGATCAGGACATATCTACTTTTCCCTCAAAGATGATCAGGCAGGATTGCAGGTGGCGTGGTTCAAAAATACCCAGCCTTTCAGCCGTCAGAATAAGGCTGATCCTGCTGCTACTCTGGAAAATGGTCAGGATGTCGTCTGCGCTGGAAAAATCGGAGTGTATGCTCCGAGAGGAACTTACCAGCTTATAGCTGAACTGGTTCAGGAACAGGGCCTTGGTGATCTTTTTCTGGCGTTTGAGGCCTTGAAAAAAAAGCTGCAGGCCCAGGGATATTTCGACGAGAGCAGGAAAAGGCCAGTGCCATACAGTCCAGACAGGGTGGCAGTGGTTACAGCACCCACAGGTGCGGTTATACATGATTTTACTCGAGTAGCTGAAGATCTTGGACTTGGCAGTGAAATAAGAGTTTATCCATGCCTGGTACAGGGTGACCGTGCGCCCGGACAGATTGTCAAAGCAATTAAACTGGCCAATGAACATGCATGGGCACAGTTGATTGTTGTTATGCGCGGAGGGGGCTCCCTTGAGGATTTGTGGGCCTTTAATGATGAACAGGTTGCTCATGCAATTTTTGAATCCACACTGCCGGTGCTGACAGGCATCGGGCATGAAACAGATACCACCATAGCAGACTTGACTGCTGATAAAAGAGTTGCCACCCCCAGCCAGGCTGCTCAGTCATTGTGGCCTCAGAGAAAAGACCTGGCTCAAAAACTCGATGAAATGGAGCTGACACTGATTAAAAGTTACTCCAATTATCTAAAAGAAAATGAAAACGAACTCAACAGCTTAATCAAGGCTTTGGGCTGGTTGAGCCCGGCACATCGCATGCAGAGGCTCGAAGAACGTCTTGAGGCATTGAAAGATCGCCTGATACGTGCAATGAGGGATGTTTTACAAAACAGAAGCCAGCGACTGGCCGATTTGTCCAGCAGGTTGAGATTTAGATTCGGTCCTGAGTTCTGGGACATGCGAAGCAACGAATTGTCTTACCTGGAAAGCAGATTGCTGGCAGGCGGACAGTCTTTACACACAATGAATGAAAACAGATTGAACATTGCTTCTCAAAGGCTGTCGGATCTTGATCCACATGGTCCTTTAAAGCGCGGCTATTCTCTTGTGGAAGTTGACAAAACAGGACAGTTTCTGCGCGGTGTAAAGGATGTGCAATCAGGAGACGGTTTGAAAATTCTTGTACTTGATGGTCGTATCAAGGCACGGGTTGAGTGAGTGTTGTTGATGGTTAGTGAGATATGAACCAGTTCAAGTTAATTTCCGAATATACTCCTCAAGGGGACCAGGTTCAGGCCATAGCCCAAATTATCAAAAATATTGAGCAGGGCGTTGACAGCCAGGTCCTGCTCGGCGTGACCGGTTCGGGGAAAACTTTTACCATGGCCAATGTTATTGCCGGAGTAAACAGACCGGCCCTGATAATGGCCCCCAACAAGACTCTTGCCGCCCAGTTATATAATGAATTCAAGCTTCTTTTTCCTGAAAATGCTGTGGAGTATTTTGTAAGCTATTATGATTACTACCAGCCTGAAGCATACTTGCCTCGAACAGATACATATATTGAAAAAGACTCATCCATCAATGATGACATTGACAAGCTAAGGCACTCAGCCACACATGCGCTGCTGACCAGGGAGGATGTGCTTATTGTTGCATCTGTCTCCTGTATTTATGGTCTGGGATCTCCAGAGTACTATTCCAAGATGATTATTCCCATTGAAGAAGGGCAGACCATTGACATGGATGAACTTATGGGCAGGTTGGTGGAGATCCAGTATGAACGCAATGATTACGATTTCCACAGAGGAACTTTCAGAGTTAGAGGGGATGTTCTTGAGCTTATCCCTGCGTACAGGGTAGAGCAGGCCCTGAGAATAGAGTTTTTTGGAGACACAGTGGAGGCTCTTTATGATGCTGATCCTTTAACAGGCGAAATAAAGAGCAGACTGAAAAAAACTATTATCTATCCAGGCAGCCACTATGTCTCAGACCAGGACAATCTACATCGGGCAATGAACGATATCCGGGAAGAATTAAGGCGCAGACTGGTCTGGTTTGAAGAACAGAATATGCTTGTTGAAGCTCAGCGATTAGAGCAGAAAACCCAGTTGGATCTGGAAATGATTCAGGAAATGGGTTATTGCAATGGCATAGAAAACTATTCCCGGCATCTGGATGGACGCAAGTCTGGACAGCCTCCATCCTGTCTTCTTGATTACTTTCCTGACGACTACCTTCTGTTTATGGATGAATCACACATCTCTGTTTCCCAGGTTGGCGGGATGTATAATGGTGATATTTCCAGAAAAAAGACTCTGGTAGATTTTGGCTTCAGGCTTCCTTCAGCTCTTGATAACCGACCCTTAAGCTTTGATGAGTTTCTTGAACGAATGGGGCAGACTGTTTTTGTGTCAGCTACCCCGGGGCAATGGGAGATGGATCGCTCCCATGGTATTGTTGTGGAGCAGATTATCAGGCCTACAGGCTTGGTGGATCCTGAAATCGAAGTGCGTCCCACAACAGGACAGATGGATGATTTGCTTAATGAATGTCTGAAAAGACAAAACAATGATGAAAGGGTGCTGGTAACTACGCTGACCAAAAGAATGGCTGAAGATCTGACTGATTATATTCAAGAGCGCGGCGTAAGGTCCAGATACTTGCATTCTGATATTGATACTCTGGAACGAGTGGCTATTATTCAGGCTTTGCGGGCTGGAGAGTTCAGTGTTCTGGTTGGCATCAATCTTCTGCGAGAAGGGCTGGATATTCCTGAGGTTTCTCTTGTGGCTATACTGGACGCTGACAAAGAAGGTTTTTTGCGCTCCACAAGATCCATGATTCAGACTTTTGGGCGAGCTGCGAGAAATTTGGAAGGTCGGGTTATCATGTATGCTGATAAAATAACCGGTTCCATGCAGAGAGCCATGGAAGAGACTGAAAGAAGAAGGCAGAAGCAGGTTCAGCATAATGTAGAGAATAATATTACTCCAGTTTCCATAACCAAAAAGGGAGTTAATACTCTTTACGATATGCACCAGCCTGAAAAGCAGGCCACAATGGCTCTCGCTGCAGAAGATGTTCAGGCTTATGGAATGGACAGGGGCAAACTGGAAAAAGACATTGTGAAACTGGAAAGAGAGATGCGGGCTCTGGCCAGGGATTTGGAATTTGAAAAGGCTGCCTTTGTGAGGGACAAAATTCAAGCTTTGAAAAAGCTTTTGCTGACTTGAGCGGGAACGGCTACTCAGACATGCGTAAATTATTACACAAAAACATGAGATACATGCGTCAGAGAAATATATGAAAAATGCCAGAACAGGTCTATTGGGGGGCAGCTTCAATCCGCCTCATATCGGGCATTTAAGACTGTGCATTGAACTTCTGGAACAGGCTGAACTCGATACCATCCAGCTAATTCCTGCTCACATTCCTCCTCACAAAAAGGTTGACAATATTCTTCCCTTTGACATGCGCTGTGCCATGCTTGAAGCTGCCATACAGGATCATCCCGAGCTTTCCGTGAACCGCATGGAAAGGGAACGAACAGGCCCTTCGTTTACTTTTGATACCTTGCAGACAAGCATTGACAGGTCGCCAGACACAAACTTTACCTTTATTCTGGGTGACAATGATTTGCTGACCATGGAAAAGTGGTATAAGGGCAAAGAGATCGGTATGTTGTGCGACTTGACTGTAGCCGGCAGGTCAGGGGCTGATCCTGCTGAACTTGATATTTTTATTAACAGCTTTTGGAATGTCAAACGCCACAATACAGGCAGGTGGGATATATTGAATGGAGGCACTGTCAGGTATTTTTCGGTGCCCATACTGGATATCAGTTCGAGTATGATTCGTTCCAGATGGCTGAGCGGGAAAAAAATTGACTGGCTCGTGCCTCAGACTGTTAAAGTATACCTTGAGTCTTATTCCCAGGAGATCAGAAAAACATGGCAAGCATAAATAAACTCAGCTATTATGAAGAGGCTTTGACCCGGACCTTGTCCAGCATCAGAGGGATTGTTTTTGATAAAGACGGCACACTGTTCGATTTTCACAGGACATGGCTGCCAGCTGTTCATAATGCTGCTGAATTTGCTTCTCAGGGCGACGGGGAGTTGTCAGAACTGTTGATGACAGCGGGAGGATTAGATCTCGAAACTGGCAGATTTCTCCCAAACTCAGTAATAGCTTTAGGCAGTCCTGAAGAACTTGCTGACTTCTGGATCGATTTGGGCTCAAATATATCTAAAAATAAGTTAATTGCATACCTTGATGATGTTTTCAGTCGTTTAGGACTTGAGCACGCAGCGCCTGTGACTGATCTCCCACGATTTTTTACTTTTTTGAAACAGCAGGGTCTTATTGTGGGAATAGCCACCAATGACAGCTACTCAGGAGCTGAGTCCACAGTGCAGGAGTTTGGATTGACTGAACTGGTGGATTTTATTGCAGGCTATGACAGCGGATTCGGACCTAAGCCCGGACCAGGCATGACCACAGCGTTTTGTACTCATATGGGGCTCCATCCTGAGCATGTGGCAGTGGTGGGAGACAGTGACCATGATATGATGATGGCTAAGCTGGCCAAGGCTGGTTTGAGAGTGGGTGTTCTTACCGGTGCTGGTACCAGAGAGTCATTGAGCAAAACCGCTCATATAGTAATTCAGGATATCACCAGGTTGGAGGATATTATCCTAAAAGCCAGGGAGTGATGTCCAGCTATGAGCTATGAGCTACCAGCTGTCAGTTGCCAGGTTATTCCTGATAACTGACAGCTGATATAATGCTATGATTGCTTGCCTATGGTCATTTTTATGTTTTGTTGCTCTTTTTCATCGTCCTGATCTTGATCAGGTTCATGATCATTGGGAGAGCTTTCTTCGTTCTGGTCTGATTCTGAAGCACTGCCCGGAATGGGAGGTGCAGATGATGCTGGAGGTCCAGCCGATGTCTGTTCTGAATATGTTGACAGCGCAGGCACTACTTTTGCGTCTTCATCTTTTTCATCTTCTTCCGGATTGGATATGCTTACGTTAAGTGGTTTGGTTTCATATTGTTTGTCCTTGCGCCAGCTAAGTTCCATGGAAATTTTTTCTTTCTCTTTCTTGGATTTGATCTTTATTTCCACCTCAGCGGCAGAACCTGGGTTTAATGTTAAGCTCTCATCATTGTTTTGAAAATTTATGGTATCGTTTTTGAGGCCGGAAACAAAGTCTTCAAAAAAGCTGATCAGATCCTGTTTTGGCAAAACACCTTTGATTTTCATTTCTTTTTTGCTCATAAGTGGACTCCATATTTTTTGTTTTTTGTGTAAGTAAATTTACAGTCAATAGTTTTCTGTACAATTCTTGAAATTGTCAAGTTACAACTTGTGTAACTCTTCATCAGCTTTGTGGTAAATTAGCCTCGGTTGTCAGCTCTTTCCAGGCTGTGGCCTTGGAACAAGAGCAATAAAAAAACTAGGAACCAGGAACCAAGAACCAGGAACAAAAAAAATGACTGTCAATAATAAGGATATACAGTGAAAAATATAGCCATCATAGGAGGAGGGCTGGCCGGGTGTGAGGCAGCCTGGCAACTCGCAAGACACAATATCAGTTGTACTGTCTTTGAAATGAAGCCTGACAGGTACTCTCCAGCTCATGAAAATCCCAATCTTGGGGAACTTGTCTGTTCCAACTCATTTCGCTCAGAGGAACTGTCAACTGGCATAGGTCTTTTGCAGCGGGAAATGCTGGAATTGGGCAGTTTAGTCATGCAATCTGCTCTGGCCAACAGAGTGCCGGCAGGCAAAGCTCTTGCAGTTGATCGACATGGTTTTGCTCAATTTTTAACCAATGCCCTGCATAATAATCCTCAAATAGAAGTTAGAAGGAAAGAGATAGACAGTCTGGACCATCCGGATCTTGCTGATTTTGATAAGGTTATCATTGCAGCTGGACCTCTTATGAGCGATGCGCTGGCTCAGAGTCTTGCTGAAGTTATCGGGCGGGACAGTCTGTATTTTTATGATGCCATTGCGCCCATTGTAAGCGCAGAGTCCATAGATATGGTCAAGGCCTTCCGGGGATCAAGATATCGTCCTGAGGATAATGACTATTTAAACTGCCCCATGAATCGTGATCAGTACCAGCATTTCTATTCAGAGCTGATTAAAGCCCAGACTGTATCTGCCAGGGATTTTGAAAAAGAAATACATTTCCAGGGTTGTATGCCTATAGAGGCTATGGCCTGCAAGGGTGAAATGACCATGGCCTACGGCCCCTTGAAGCCGGTTGGGCTGCCAAACCCCAGAACAGGCAAAGAGGCTTTTGCAGTGGTTCAGCTGCGGGCCGAGAATGTTGCAGGGACAGCATTTAATATGGTAGGTTTTCAGACCAGGTTAAAGTATCCTGAACAGAAGCGTGTTTTTTCTTTAATACCCGGCCTTGAACAAGCAGAGTTTCTTCGTCTTGGCAGTATGCACAGAAATACCTATGTAGACTCGCCCAAAGTTCTTGGTCCTGATTTGGAGCTCAAAGGCAGAGCAGGAGTACATCTATCAGGGCAGATAACCGGCGTGGAGGGTTATCTTGAATCAGCCGCAACAGGTCTTTGGCTGGGTATGAAACTTGCGGTTCAAGGCCGGGAAATTGCGCTGCCTGAACCGCCGGCTGATACTGCTTTGGGTGCTCTATTGAACCATCTTGGCAGAATTGAGAAAAATTTTCAGCCTTCCAATATAAACTTTGGGCTTTTCCCTGCCCTCAATGTTCGGGCTAAAAAGGCCAGGCGCAAGGAACTCCATGCCGAAAGAGCTCAGAAGAGTTTTGCTGCCTGGAAAAAGGAGCTTTTACCCCTGTAGCCATTTGAGCCAGACTTTTCTTGATCTGGGGCCGTCAAATTCAGCAAAAAATATTTTTTGCCAGGTGCCAAGCATCAGCCGACCGTCTTCCACAATTACCTGGACGGAAGGTCCAATGATGCTTGTCTTGATATGCGCGTCGCTATTACCTTCAGCGTGCCTGTAGTCTCCCCGGTGCGGTACCATTTTTTCCAGAAAGGCCAGGATGTCACGCATTACATCAGGGTCAGCCCCTTCATTAATCGTAATGCCACCGGTAGTGTGGGGACAATAGATGGTTACTATCCCGCTTATGAGGTTATGTGATTTGAGGTACTGTTGCACCTCGGAAGTGATATCCATCAAGCACTGTCTTGTTCTGGTCTTAACTGTGATCGAATCCATTTTTTTTTCTCTCCTCTTTTATCCCTGCAGCAAAACTTATGCGTCTTACTCCAGAGGGATTATTGTGCTGCCGATATTTGCAAGCGCCTCACCCGGGCGGCCTGGGACCGAACGTGTGAGAAACTTGAAATAGCCTTAACGCGTTTGAGATTGCCGCGCTCGCCTTAGTTGAATGGCTGCGCCTGCACTGCGTGTATTCAACGAGGTAAAAAGACTCGCTCGCAATGACACATGAGGTGTTGCATGTGTAGTTGCTCAAAATCTGTCACCCACGAAGGTGCCTAAGCGACCGAAGCAATCTGTAAGGTAAAACCATAATGCTCTTAATTTATTACTAATTTGGTTTTAGTTACTTAGAAGCTCCTCACCTGGGCGGACCAGGACCGAACTTGTGAGTAACTGTCTTTAAAGTGGAGCCTGCATCCTGCAGGCTATTGAATTCCAGGCGGCTGGAAGCCGCCTCCACCTTAAAGAACAGTCCCATATTTGAAAATTGGGACAGTCCCCGCGAGGTACTATAAAACAGATTGATACTGCATTGGTTCCTGGAAGAAATTTGCTTCAATGAAAAAATTTACACAGCGAGGGACAGTCCCCCTCCGGGCTGTAAGCCTCCGGGCAGGAAGCTGTGCCAGGCGCAAAGCTCCCATCTTTGACGGAACTTTTCTGGCAAATGTGCATCAATCATAAGCAAAAATCATAAAAATGTGAAAATTGTAACCATTTGAATTTATTATCAAAACGATTCTAGTTACTTGTAAGCTTTCCACCCGGGCTGACAGGGTAGGGTGCTTATAACTTCTTAACTTATCTGAATATAATATACTTGACAAGACAGAGAAAATGCTGGTAGCAAACCTGTCTGTTCGGGATGCAGGCGCGTAGCTCAGGGGGAGAGCATTTGCTTGACGTGCAAAGGGTCGGGAGTTCAAATCTCCCCGCGCCTACCATTATCAAGGATCATCAATCAGGGAGGCCCTTGCCTCCCTGATTTTTTTAGATTTTTTTACTGCTCTGATTTCTTTTGGTTATATAGCACTACAAATTTACACAAAATGTTGCTGTAGTTGCAGTATTGACAACTATCCAGCCTTTTTGCCTGGACCAGCTCGGGGACAGCCAGCCATTTGAAGTGATCTTGTCAAGACCGCGTGTATTATGGATGTACTGTTTTTGAATGCCGGGTTATCCGGCACATCTATCCCTGTTCAGGTTACATCAGGCTGCTTAGCAATCAGACAAACTATTACGCAGGAACAGTCATTCCCTCAATAGTTTTTAAAAGTTTCTAAAAAATATTGAGAAGCTATTATATAGCATCTAATGTTTTTTTTGTGACGCTGGATTGTTATACTGCTTTAACCTTGCTTTGAGCTTTTGGCTTAAAACTTTTAACTATATAAAAATATAATCTATTCATGGATAATAAAATGGTCAAAGTTGCAGGCACTCATGAAGAAGTCCAGGTGGTTTCTGGAGCAACCTGCAGAGAAGTTCTGTCTCAAGCTCTTTCCGGCAAGAAGCTTAAGGAGGTTGTAGCCTGTAAGTGCAATGAAGGGCTGTATGATCTTAAATCTGCTGTGGATGAGGAATGCGACTCTGTGGAGCCGGTGTTTCTTTCAAGTCCTGAAGGGCTGAAAGTTTTACGGCACAGTGCGGCTCACATTATGGCCGAAGCAGTCAAGTCATTGTTTCCGACTGCTAAGGTTACAATCGGCCCGGACATTGAAAACGGCTATTACTATGACTTTGATTTTGAGCGCTCCTTCACCCCTGAAGACCTGGAAAAAATTGAAGCGAAAATGACCGAAAGTGTAGCTCAGAATCTTCCATTTGAGCGTATTGTGGTTTCTAAGGATGAAGCCAAAAAAATGTTTCTTGGTATGAATGAAACTTATAAGCTCGAGATTATTGATGATCTTGATGAAGATACAGTCTCAATCTATAAACATGGTGATTTTGTTGATCTATGCAGGGGACCGCACCTGCCAGATACAGGCTATCTCAAGGCTTTCAAGCTTACATCTGTTGCAGGAGCCTACTGGCGGGGTGATGAAAAGCGTCCCATGCTGCAAAGAATATACGGTACAGCCTTTGCGACACCCAAGGACTTGAAAAAACACCTTGCGCAATTGGAGGAAGCCAGAAAGCGGGATCATCGCAAACTTGGCACTCAACTTGATTTATTTAGTTTTTCAGAAGAAGCCGGGCCAGGTATGCCAATTTTTCATCCGAAAGGTGCGCTGGTCAGAACAATTCTTGAAGATTTTGAGCGTAAAGAGCATCTCAGGCGTGGATACCAGATAGTTCAGGGCCCACAGATTTTACGCAGGGAACTCTGGGAAAAATCAGGGCACTATGATAATTACCGTGAGAATATGTACTTTACTGATATTGAAGAACATTCCTACGGAATAAAGCCTATGAACTGTCTTTCGCACATGCTGATTTACAAGTCCAGGCTTCGAAGTTACAGGGATCTGCCTTTGCGATATTTTGAACTGGGACGTGTTCACAGACACGAAAAATCCGGTGTTTTGCATGGTTTATTAAGGGTCCGAGAATTCACTCAGGATGACGCCCATATTCTTTGCAGACCGGATCAGCTTCAAGGGGAGATTGTATCCATTGTCAAGTTTGTTCAGGATATTATGGCTCTATTTGAGTTTGATTACGAAGTAGAGATCAGCACCAGGCCGGAAAAATCTATTGGCAGTGATGCTGACTGGGATCGAGCTACAACTGCATTGACTAATGCCTTGCAAAGCATCGGTCTTGACTACAGCGTTAACCCCGGAGACGGAGCTTTTTATGGACCCAAAATCGATGTAAAACTAAAGGACGCTCTGGGTAGAAAATGGCAATGCGCAACTGTACAATGTGATTTTACCCTGCCGGAGAGGTTTGATCTTTCTTACACGGGAGAAGATGGTAATCGGCACAGGCCTGTTATGCTGCATAGAGTGATTCTTGGAGCCATTGAGCGATTTCTTGGAGTCTTAATTGAGCACTATGCAGGAGCATTTCCAGTATGGCTTGCTCCGGTTCAGGCCAGGATCTTGAATATTACCGATGTCCAGAAGGAATATGTCGAAAAGTGCTGTAAAACTCTCAAGGATCAAGGCATCAGGGTCGACATGGACATTCGGAACGAAAAGCTGGGGTACAAAGTACGTGAGGCTCAAATTGAGAAGGTTCCTTATATTCTGGTAGCTGGAGAAAAAGAAATCAGCGCATCAGGGCTGAATGTTCGTGTCAGGGGAGGTAAAAACCTTGGTCTGAAGTCATTGCCCGATGTGATTGAATTAATATATGATGAAATGGATGAACCGTTCAAGAAGGGAGGAATGAGTTATAGATACCTCTACTAAGGCCCGACGCAACAGGCAGATCAGGGCGAGAGAAGTACGTGTAATCAATGAGGATGGCGAGCAGCTTGGGGTCATGGACAGCGCAAAAGCCATAAGTCAGGCTGAATCCATGGGGCTTGACCTGGTGGAAGTGGCACCCAATGCCGATCCTCCGGTTTGCAGAATAATGGATTTTGGCAAATATCAGTTTCAACAGCAGAAAAAGAAACAGGAAGCCAAAAAGAAGCAGACCAAGGTTCAGATTAAAGAGATCAAGGTCAGACCCAAAACTGATGATAATGATCTCAACACCAAGGTGCGTCACATATTAAGGTTTATTGAGGCTGGGGACAGATGCAAGGTTACTGTTGCCTTCAGAGGCAGAGAACTGGCCCATAAGGACCGGGGAGCTGAAATTTTATCCCGTATTGTTGATATGACTTCAGATGTGGCAAAGGTGGAGCAGGAACCTCGTTTTGAAGGTCGAACAATGCATTTGTTGCTGGCTCCCATTAATCCTAAGAAATGATGTCAATTCTCATTTTTGGTATTTAGTTCAGCGCTATACTAAAAGCCTGGCATGTAATCCGTAACTTCTTCGGAAAGCTGACGCACAGGCTGCACTCCAGGTTTGAGTTGATACATCAAGTTTATAAGCACAAATTTTATGTCAGGAGGATATAATGCCCAAGATTAAAACAAACAGAAGTGCTGCCAAACGGTTCAGCATTACCGGCAGTGGAAAGGTCAAGAGACGGAAACAGAATCTGCGTCATATACTGACCAAGAAAAGTGCCAAAAGAAAAAGAAAACTGGGCAAGTCAGCCATTGTTGACAGTGCCAACATGAAATCAGTTAAAAGGCTTTTGCCTAATTCTTTTTAGACATTATTGTACTGATTATTACATTGTCTATACAGTCTAACTCGGTAATTGTACGCAATATAGCCGTAAGTTAGCTATTATCAGCAAAAACCAGGTAATTTACAACCATTAGCAAATGACATTGTTTTGTTTTTTGTTTCAGACTGTCTACAGTAATTTACCAAATCACTAAAAATTGCACTCCAAAAGGGGAGGATTCAATGCGGGTTAAAAGAGGTAAAACCGCCCACAAGCGGCATAAAAAATATTTAAAGTTAGCCAAGGGATACCGCGGGGGAAGAAGCAAGCTCTACCGCACCGCTCGTGAAGCAGTGGAGCGGAGTTTATGTTATGCCTATCGTGACCGGAGGCAGAAAAAACGTGAATTCAGGAAACTCTGGGTTGTGCGTATCAATGCCGCTGCCAGAGAATATGGTTTATCTTACAGTCGCTTTATGAATGGACTGAGCAAGGCCGGAGTTGAGTTGAATCGTAAGGTTTTGGCTGATATGGCTGTAAATGAAAAAGCAGCATTTGCCAGACTTGCGGAAATGGTCAAGTCCGGGACATAAACAATGAATTCATCTGCTGATCTCAGCAAAAATCTTAAAAGCCTGATCCAGAATTTTAAAATAGTTCTGGATCAGGCTTCTTCGTTGCAGGAATTGGAAGATGCTCGAGTAGACTTTCTTGGCAGGAAAGGAAGGCTTGCATCCATTATGTCCTGTTTGCCCGAACTATCCAAAGATGATCGACCGGCTTTGGGGCGTCTTGCCAACGAAGTCAAGGATGCACTTAATGATCTGTACTCTGAAAAGACTCGTTTTCTTGAAGAACAGAAACAGCAATTGAGTATGGCATCTTTTGATCCTACCTTTCCAGGACGAGCTCCTGATGTCGGTTCTTTGCATCCTGTTACTAAAGTTATTAATGATATCTGCGCCATCTTTATCAGGCTTGGATTCGACGTTGTCACAGGTCCTGAAGTGGAAACCGACTTCTATAACTTTGAAGCACTGAACCTTCCGCCCGGACATCCTGCGAGAGATATGCAGGACACTTTGTATATCAGTGAAAATGTTGTTTTGCGAACTCATACTTCTCCTTTGCAGGTCAGAACCATGCTCAAACGCAAACCTCCTGTAGCAGCCATAGCTCCTGGAAAGGTTTATCGCAGAGACTCGGATCTGACGCACACACCCATGTTTCACCAGATCGAAGGCTTTCTGGTGGATACTGATGTTAACATGGCTGACCTGCGTGGAACTTTGACTGCGTTTGCTCATGAGATTTTTGATCCTGGTGTCAAGGTCCGATTCAGACCAAGTTTCTTTCCTTTCACAGAGCCGAGTGCTGAAGTGGATATCAGTTGTGTTATGTGCAATGGCAGTGGAAAGGCAAAAGACGGCAGTACCTGCAGGATATGCAAGGAAACAGGATGGGTTGAGATTCTTGGTTGTGGCATGATAGATCCGGAAGTATTCGCCAAGGTGGATTATGATCCTGAGCGCTATACTGGATTTGCCTTTGGTCTGGGCGTAGAAAGGGTGGCCATGCTTAAGTATGGCATTGGTGATCTCAGAATGTTTTTCGAAAATGACCTGCGTTTTCTCAAACAATTTGCGTAGCAGGTTTAGCAAGGATATAATAGATGCTTCTCAGTTTGACTTGGCTAAAAGAATTCACTCCTTATGAAGGAACTGTGGAAGAACTCGCTCACAGACTGACCATGGTGGGTCTGGAAGTTGAGGAAATCCAAAAACCTTTTGCATACCTTTCAGGGTTGGTTGTGGGGCATGTGGTAGAGAAAAAAGCCCATCCAGATGCAGACAAACTTTCTCTTTGCCAGGTGGATATTGGTACAGGTGAGCTGTTGCCCATAGTATGCGGTGCTCCCAATGTTGCTTCCGGGCAGAAAGTAGCTGTTGCCCCTGTGGGTACGGTTATGCCGAACGAAATGCTAATAAAAAAGGCCAAAATTCGCGGGCAGGTCTCTAAGGGGATGATCTGTTCTGAAATAGAGCTTGAGCTGGGCTCGGATTCTTCCGGTATAATGGTCCTTGATGAAGGGCTTAAGCCTGGAACGGGTCTGATTCAGGCCTTGAACCTTGAAGAGTACGTACTGGATATTGGCATCACACCCAATCGATCAGACTGTCTAAGTGTTCTGGGTCTTGCAAGAGAAACAGCAGCAATTTTTGATTTACCCCTTACCATTCCCTGGTTGAACCTGCAGGAAAATCATTCTCTGAACTGCAACTCCATGGTCAGGGTGGTTATTGATGATTCATATGGATGTCCACTTTATCAGGCAAGGATAATTTCTGAGTGTGAGGTCAAGCCAAGTCCTGCGGCTGTTCGATACAGGCTTATGGCTGTCGGGGTTCGCCCCATTAATAATATTGTTGATGTCACCAACTACATTTTGATGGAACTGGGACAACCACTTCATTCTTTTGACAATGACCTGATGAAAGGTGAACTTGTTAGAGTTGACAGGGCAACTGATGGAATGAAGTTTACAACTCTTGATGGACAGCAAAGGACTCTTGCAAAAGATGATCTTCTGATCTGGGATGCTGAAAGGCCGGTTGCTCTGGCCGGTGTAATGGGCGGGGCAGAGACAGAGATACACAAGGATAGCCGGAATGTACTCCTTGAGTGTGCAGTGTTTGATCCTTTAAGTATTCGAAAAACTGCAAGAAGACTTGGTCTGAGCAGCGAAGCATCCTTTCGGTTTGAACGTGGAGTTGATCATCCTGGATCAAGGTTTGCCATTGACAGAGCTGCTGAGCTTATCAGCTCAATGTCCGGTGGGACTGTGGCAGGGGGAGTATCTCAGGCTGAGCCCAGACCATTTCAATCTGTTTCAGTCAACTTTCGTCCTTCCAAAGTTGGGTCTTTACTGGCCATTGATGTAGATGCAGATTATTGTCGAAAAACTCTTTCCGGACTTGGATGTGTACTTTCAGATGGCGATAATGAATTTAAAGTTACTGCTCCAAGCTACAGACCGGATCTTGAGCGGGAAGTGGATCTGATAGAAGAAGTTGGCAGGATATACGGTTTAGACCGTATCCCTGAGCATCTCCCGCGTATAAAAAAATCTCTTGGCCAGCAGCCGCTGGACCTGAGTTTTGATTTTATCGTCAGGATCAAGGATTGGGCCAGAGGTCTCGGGCTTAACGAAGTCGTCAATTACAGCTTTGTAGGTCGCTCTGACCTTGATGCCATTGGTGGGGAAGAAACTTACAGGGTAGATGTGTTTAATCCTTTAAGCGAAGACCAGAATGTGCTGAGGACAGACCTGTTACCCGGATTATTACAATCTTTGCGCCACAATCTGGGGCATGACAACAATCGTTTAAAAGTCTTTGAAGTTGCCAGAGCATTTTTTTCTCATAATCAGTCTGAAACCGGAGTCAAAGAAATTAACCGGCTTGCTGTTCTTCTATATGGCGCACGCCACTCAGGGCAATGGCCTCATATTGAGGATGATTTTGACTATGCTGATATCAAGGGTTTGCTTGAAAATTTAACTAAAGTATTCGTCAGGTTGCCTGTTAATTTTATTCAGGAGTTCAACCATAGTTATTTGTCTCCAGCAGTCAGATTCATCTGTAATGATGTTGAGCTTGGTTTTCTTGGCAGGGTAAAGCCTGACATAGCCAGGATATACAAAGCCAGAAAAGATATCTGGTTTGCCGATATTGACCTTGATGAGCTTCAAAAAATCTTTCTTGATCAGGAAATCAGTTTTGTATCTCTGCCTCGTTTTCCGGTGGTCCGCCGAGATATGACCATTATAGCACCCATGGACATCAAGCACGATCAGATTATGGATGTTGTTCTTGGCAGTGGGGCAAACATCCTGGAAGAAGCAACTCTAACTGATGTTTACTATCCGGAAAATTCTGCTGAAAAAAATATGACCTATCGCATGACTTATCGGCATCCCGACAAGACCTTAAAAGACAAAGAAGTCGAAAAGGTGCATCAGAAAATTGCCCAAGATCTGACCAGTAAACTCCCCCTCAGATTTGCCTGATATTATATATTGCCGGACCCCGTGAGATTTATCCCAATCCATGGGGTCCTGTACTCATCAGCGCCTTGGATGTGGCCAGCTTCCTGCCCGGAGACATACAGCCCGGAGGGGGATTGGTTTTTCCGGGGCCCCTGTGTCTAACAAAATGAGTCATTTTGTTCACGAAATTTTCTCAAATGGGTGCTGAGTATCTATCCACTGCTTTCCTCTAAAGCTGAACAGATATGGGGCCCGAATTGAAACCGATCAACTAATACTTTACCAATTTGCTGCATATGTTTATTCTTTTTCCATGAGCAGGGAAGAAGGTAAGTATAAAATAGGTCAGGTTGCTGAAATGCTGGGGCTGGAAGCTTATGTACTGCGCTTTTGGGAAACTGAGTTTGAACAGTTGCGTCCCAATAGAACAGCTAAGGGCCAGCGTTATTATACCTGCGAACATATCAAACTTCTAAAAAAGATCAAAAAACTTCTGTATAAGGATAAGCTGACCATTGACGGCGCTCGCATGCGCCTCGAAGAGCAGAGCAGGTTTGCCGATACTCTGGATGAAATAAAATCATCCCTCCTGGATATAAAAAAAATCCTCAGTTAATTCATTACAAGCTCCTCACTTGGGCGGCTCGGGACCGAACTTGCGAGTAACTTTACGAGTCTGTCACTTTTCTGAAAATTGGGACAGTCCCCGCGAGGTGCTACAAACAAGACTGATGCTGCATTGGTTAGTGAAAGAAATTTGCTTTGATGAAAAAATCTACACAGCGAGGGACAGTCCCGATGCCAGGCGTAAAGCTCTCATCTTTGACGGAACTTTTCAGGCAAATGTGCATCAATAATAAGCAAAAAACGTAAAAATATGAAAATTGTAACCGGCTGATTTTATTAGCAAAACGATTCCAGTTACTTAGAAGCTCCTCCCCCGGGCGGCCCGGGACCGAACCTTTGAGTAACCAAAAAATCAGCCTTAACGCGTTCGAGATTGCCGCGCTCGAAGACTCGCTCGCAATGACACCTGAGCTGTCAGGGATGTGGTTGCTGAAAACCTGTCACCCACGAGGGAGCCTAAGCGACCGAAGCAATCTGTATGGTAAAACCATAATGCTTTGAATTTATTGCCAATTTGGTTTTAGTTACTTGTAAGAACTACAATCGCATATGTAATCTACAGATTAACTTTGTCAGCATATGAATATGTCTCTATGCCCAGTCGCTCGGCCACCTTTAAAGCCAGGGGGTCAATCATGGGGGATATGACCATAGTCCGGTTAACTTTGAGGTCATGCTTCTTCTCATAATATTCTTTTTTTCGATAAAAAACATGCATTTCAGACTTGCTAATGGAAGACTTGATTTCGCAAATAATAATATCCCCATTGTAAATGACCACATCAAGTTCGATCTGTTCAGGCCGGCCAAAAACCATACCTTCCATGTCATAGTCTTCGTAACGTTCAACCCTGACACTGAATGACTCGGTTAGAATCGCCTTAAGCCCGTTGCGGAACGAGGCTTCGCTGTGCAGACCCCACCTGGCGCCCAGAGCTCCGATGCTGGAATCAAACCTTTGAGACAATTTAGATATGGATTTAACCATTTCCCGCAATTCTTTCAGATTTTCCTCCCATTTCTTCTGATTTTCTTCCCATTTTTTATCCTGGGTCAGCTTTAACTCCTTGAATTCTTTCTGACTTTTCTCCCATTTTTTTTGGCTCTCTTCCCATTTCTTATCCTGAGCCAGTCTGAGTTCCCGCAATTCTTTCTGATTCTCTTCCCATTTCTTATCTTGAGCCAGCCTGAGTTCCCGCAATTCTTTCTGATTCTCTTCCCATCTTATTTGACTGATCTCTCGGTCCCTTTTCAGCTCATCAAAAAGTCTCTCTATGCGATCATCTGTTTGATTCCTGTCAGCGTATTGTTTGCGAGTCAGCCTGAGAATAAAATCATGAATCTCAGGGTCAGTTTCCATAATTTTCGGCAGTTCCAACTTGATGATCTGCTTGATATTCTGGGTTGATTCCATAATACTATCTCCTGCATTTACTGTTACTGCTTTGTTTAACAAAGCTGACTGACACTTACAGTATATCTCAAAGCTACATAAATATCCAGTTACATTTAGCCCTTTTCTGAGTTAAACAGTGGACAGGCACGCCAGCATAATTACTGCGTAACGGGAGGAACTTTTGACTCTCAAGATATATATCGAAAAACGAAAAAAGAAAAGCCCCAGTTTTGGGGAGAGCTTTGATAAAGGGTATAAGCAATTTAAGATTGGTGTCCTCTTGAAGCAGGCACGTCTTGAAGCAGGGCTCACTCAAGAACAGGTTGCCTTTATATTAAATACCAAAAAATCAGCTATTTTTAGAATTGAAAACCACGCTGAGGATATCCGGCTTTCAACTTTAGTAAATTATGCTCAAGCAGTAGGGAAAAATCTTCATCTAAAAGTAGCCTGACTACAGCGAACCAATATGTGGAGCATATTGCGTCTGTACCTGTTTTTTTGCTGGACGAAAAGTTATGCATGAAATATTATGGCAACATAATGTGAGGTGATAATATGCAACGCACAACAATTATGCTGCCCAGAGAATTGAAGATTTGGGCGGCCAGCAAGTCCAGAAAAATGGGAATCTCTCTGGGACAGCTCATCCGGGAAGCCCTGCAAAAGGAAATTGACAGTACTGAAGTCAGCAATGGCTTGCAGGACTGCTTTTACGAGGACAAGGCTATTTATCAGGGCTATTCCTCTCCCGATTTTAGCGCTGAACACGATGAATATCATTATGGCGAGTCTTATGATATTCGTTGATACTGGTCCATTATTAGCGCGTTATCTCGTCAAAGATCAGTTTCATCAGCTTGCATTGAATATATGGGCCGAACTGGAAAAATAGTCATGAAAGACTTGCCACAAGCAGCCTTGTGCTGAACGAAACCGCTACTCTGCTGGGAAGAAGAGCTGGCAATATCTTTGCCGCCGAGAGGCTTAGCAACATCTATGCATCACATGCTTTCCAGATATGGCGGCCCGACAAAGAGGATGAACTGCGTGCTCTGCAGCTGTTCGCATAATTATCTGATCAAGGCGTGTCCTTCACAAACTGCGTCTCCTTTACGCTCATGATATCCAGGTATGTTTCGCAAGTGTTTACGTTTGATCGTCATTTTGATTTGGCGGGCTTCAAACGGTTGCCCTGATAAATGGTCTAATTCTTCTCCCACTCAAACCCCACAATATTCCGGTCCTGGCTGGAAAACTCCACACCTATGAGATAAACTTCCTGGCCTGCATACTTTTCTGTGTATCCTCTGGCTTTAATCTGCTCCAGAGGCTTGCCCTCACCTGCAAGCTCCACCACCTTGAATTCAATGATATATACCCGGTCCTGAAAACGGATTGACAAGTCCAGCCGCCCTTTGTTGGTGGGATCTTCAGGATGAACATTTAAACCCAGAGCGGCAAAATAGCAGTACACAACCGAGGCATAATAACCTTCATACCGGGATAATTGATTCTTGCGATACCAGTCGCTGGGGATGGAGGCAAAAAAGGCATGAAAAATATCGCGTAGACTGTCCAGGTCATTGGCCAGCAGGGCATCATAGGCTGAAAACTTGGCATTTTCTGCTTCTGCCAGTGAACCGACCAGATAAGTAAGTAGAGAATCAGCCAGGCTTTGTCTAACCTCAAGGTTTGGATACCCTAAGGTAAACCGCTTACCACCGACTATTTGCTTTGCAGATTTTATGGTCAGGTAACCGGTCTGAAAGAGCAGGGTTTCAACCTCAATATGCTCAATATCAAAACTGCCCATAAGCTTTTCACTTGCCTGAATAGACTCCAGATAAGGAATTGAATACCTTCTGGAATGCAGCATCTTAACCAGAAAACTGGGAGTGCCGGTCTCAAACCAGTAATTGGAAAATTCTTTTGACTTCAGGTAAAGTAAAATATCAAAAGGATTATAAACTTC